>DAOVFI010000409.1 GCA_030673005.1 Planctomycetales bacterium | reverse complement strand
TGCCACCCATGTTCATCAATTTGCCTGTTACAGAATACTGGTCATCGGTATTGCGCGGGCCGGGCGGCGGGAGGAATAACTGAACCGGTGCGAACGGGTCATCACGACGGCAATGAACTATCGGAATGGACAAGTTTATCTGGCATTTGATTTGGGTGCTTCCAGCGGCAGGGCGTTTCTGGGGCGGGCCGAACCGAACGGGCGGATCAGTCTGGAAGAGATACACCGTTTCTCCAACGCGCCGGTGCAGACCGACGAGGGGCTGTTCTGGGACATCGATGCACTGTTCGAACAGATGATTCATGCGATGCGGCTCGTGTCGCGGCGCGGCCTGCGGTTAAGGGCCATCGGCGTGGATACGTGGGGCGTGGATTTCGCACTGCTGGACGAGGCCGGCGAACTGCTCGAACGCCCGAGATGCTACCGCGACAGCCGCAACGCCGGCATGAGCCGCCGGATCGTCGAGCGAATCGGCGCGGAGCGACTCGCCGGGCGGACCGGTTCGATGTTTCAGGATCACGCCAGCCTCTGCCAGTTGGCCGCAGCCGCCGAGTATGCCCCCGAACTGCTGGCACGCGCCAAAACGCTGTTGTTCATCCCCGACCTGCTTCGGCAGCGACTGTGCGGCAGCGCCGGCAGTGACTGCACCGTCGCATCGACCTCCCAGATGTACGATGCCGTCAGACGTCAATGGGCGACCGACATCCTCGCCGAACTGGACCTGCCTGCGGAAATCCTCCCGCCAATCACTTCAGGCCCTGCAATCGCAGGGACTTTGAGCCGGGTCATTCAGGAAAAGACCCATCTGGGGGCGGTCCCCGTTGTGGTCGGAGCGGGCCACGATACGGGAGCTGCTTTTGGCCTGTGTATCACCGAAGACCTCCCTCCGCCCGAAGATCTGGTGATTATCTCATCCGGCACGTGGTCGATTCTCGGGATATTCGTGGACGAGCATTTGCCGGCGGGTGTGTTGGAGCCGACGCGCTTCGGATACGAGGCCAACCCTGACGGATCGCTGCGAATCATACGCAACCTCACGGGCGCCTGGCTGATTGAGCAGTGTCGGAAGGTCTGGTCGGCTATGGGCGTGGACTGTTCGTACGAAGCACTGGTCGCCGCTGCCCGCGCCGCCGGAGGTGAGGATAACGCCTCGGCCGTCGTCGATCCGCAATGGGAAGGCTTTCGCAATCCGCCTGACATGCCCGACGCTATCGCCGAATATTGCCGAAGCACCCGCCAGCCGGTCCCGCAGACGCCGGGGCAGTTCGCTCACGTCATCTTCGCCTCGCTGGCAGAGAGTTACACCGAAACGATAACCGAACTGCGAGAAAAAACTAACCAGCCGCTTCGGAACCTCTACATGATCGGCGGAATGTCACAAAACGAGTATCTCAACGAACTGACTGCCGAGCACGCTGGGGTGATCATCTCTGTCGGCCCGGCCGAGGCTACCGCAATGGGCAATATCGCCGTGCAGATGCAGGCGATGGAAGCATAAAGCAGCAGGCCTTACGCGAAGCCGCTGCCAGGGGTGATTCCCATCTGTTTTCGGCGCTTCCGGCGGTCGCGTGCGGCGGCCTGCTCGTAACCGCTCCTGCGGAAGGCTTCCAGCGGATCGGATGGAACCGACAGCCTCTTACGGACCCGCCGGAGGATTTCGGTAACGTCGGCGGCAAAGGCCGATTGGAGAACCTCCTCTGCCGCGATTGTGTCTTCTTTGGCCTGCGCTGCAGCCAGGGCTTTGCGGTCCACGCACAGGGCCTTGCAGAAGAGTTCCTGCACCCGACAGACCGTCTGTATCATCGCCTGGACCTTCGGCTTGATGTTGTGGGTCTGGTCGATCATGTAGGCGATTTTCAAGTCCTTACCCGTCTGGTGCTCCCAGGCGGCGATCTCGTTGAAGATGCGAAAGACCTGGTACGGGTCGATGCTGCCGACGGTCAAGTCGTCGTCGGCGTACTTGCGATCGTTGAAGTGAAAACCCCCCAGCATCCGCTCGTCGATCAACCAGGCAACGATCTGCTCGACGTTGCAGCCGGGTAGATGGTGCCCGGTATCGACCAGAACTTTGGCCCTCCGACCGGCAGCCTTTGCAAGAATATACGCGCTGCCCCAGTCGAATATGTCCGTGAAGTACGTTGCCGGCTCGAAGGGCTTGTACTCAATCAGCATGGTCATCGAAGGGGGCATTGCGGCATGGACTTTCTTCAGCGCCGCGGCGACCCATCGCTTTCGCCGGCGGACGTCGGCCTGGCCGGGATAGCTTGCCCCGTCGGCCAGCCACAGCGAAAGGTACTTGCTGCCGACGGCCTTGGCAATGGCGACTGAATCGAGCATGTGCCGGACGGCCCGGCGGCGAATGGCCGGGTTGCGGTTGCAGATCGAGCCGAACTTGTAGCACTGGTCTTCAAAGACGTTGGGGTTGACCGCGCCGATCTGCACGCCGTGTTTTCGAGCCAATTTGACCACGCCGGCGTCGAAGCCGCCGGGAAAATCCCACAACACGTGCACCGCCACCGCTGGCGTGATACCCGTGAACCTGTGCACGGCCCCGGCGTCGGCGAACTTGTCGGACAAGTCAATAGC
>DAOVFI010000612.1 GCA_030673005.1 Planctomycetales bacterium | reverse complement strand
GCCGAAGGTCGATAGCGACTGCTGGAGCGACTGCTCGTCGCCGACGTCCAGCAGCACGTCGCGGAAGACCGGAAGCGTGCTTCCGCGCTGTGCGGGGATGTGCAGGCCGGACTGGGCCATGATCGCCAGCAGCCCGACCGTCTTGAGCGCGACCGTCTTGCCGCCGGTGTTAGGCCCGGTAATGATCAGGATGTCGAAGTCCATCCCCAGCCGGACGTCGATCGGGACGACTGAAAACGGGGACAGACTACTTTTTTGGGAGTCCGTTTTCTCAAAAAAGTTGTCTGTCCCCGTTTTCTCTCGCTGCCGGGTCTGCTCGATCAGCAGCGGATGGCGGGCCTGGTGTAGTTGCAGCCCGCCGCGGTCGGTAATCTCCGGGCAGGTAAATTCGAACTCGTAGGCGTATTGTGCCTTGGCGGCGATAAGGTCGATCTGCCCGAGTATCCGCAAGGACGAGATGATGTTGTCGTGCCGGTGATGCAGTCGGATGGCCAGTTCGCTCAGCAGTCGGGCCGTCTCTCGCCGCTCTGCGTCCAGCAGCTCGACCAGCGCGTTGTTCAGTTCGACCGACTCGTTCGGCTCGACGAAGACTGTAGCGCCGGTGTTTGAGGTTCGATGGACCACGCCGGGCAGTTCGCCGCGTCGTTCGATCTTTACCGGAAGGACGAACCGGTCGTCGTGCAGCTGGACGATCGGGTTCTGGAGAATCTTTGCCACTTCGGGCCGGCGGACGTAGCCGTAGATTACTTCATGGATTTGCCTTCGCGTGTTCTCGATGGCTCGCCGGGTGCGGGCCATGGTCTCGGAGGCCGAGTCCAGCACCTGCCCGCTGGAGTCCACCACCGAGCGAATGGCCTCGATTTCATTGCGGAATTCGCCCAGGCGCCTGGCCATCTCGCCCAGCAGGTTCAACGATTCGTCCAGCCCCTCGCCCCAGCGACGGACGGCGCCCGCCCCTTCGAGCGTCGAGGCGATAATCGCAAAATCCTCCCCGCTTGCCCCGCCGCCGGGATGCGCCCTTCCGATTTGCTCGCTTATGTCTGTAATTCCCCCGAACGGGGGCGGACCGGCCTCGCAGAGCGCGCGGACCATCTGCGACGTTTCCTCCAGCCACCGGCTGACGGTGTCAGGCCTGCGCGACGGACCGATACGCCCGGCAAGGTTCCGCCCCAGCGCGCAACGGCAGTAACGGGCGACAATCCCACGGACCTGATCGAACTCCAATTTGTCCAACGTGAACGAATCCACAACAGATTCCCCGATACTTATGCTGTAATCGTATTCTACCACGCCGGCGCCGTGCGCCAACGGTTCTGTTACAACGGACCTCTGAAAAACGTGGCGCGGGCGCCTGCCTGCCGGTAGGCAAGGTCTCGCCCGTGTGTCTCACGACCGCCTGCCTGCCGGTAGGCAAGGTCTCGCTCGTGAAAATCCCTGATTCGCAGGGCCGAGACGGCCCTGCGACGCATGGGCGAGACCTACCTGCCGGTAGGCAGACGCC
>DAOVFI010000186.1 GCA_030673005.1 Planctomycetales bacterium | reverse complement strand
TTCCCGCCGTAGTTGAGGAATGCAAGGTCCATAGAACGCCCGTAGGACTTCATTACTTCGCCTTCGGGGCGTCGTTTAAACCTTTGACCCTCAATCATAGGGTGCCCGCCGCCGTCTCCGGCGCTGCCGGCGTAAAAATGCCCTTCGTTCTGTTTGGAAAGCCTGATACCGAATTCATACTCGCCGAAGTTCCATTTGCGCGTCCATCCGGCGCCGATGGCGGAGCCGTAGGCGGTGGATGTGTATGGCTTGGTGTATCTGAACTTGAAGACGATGGTTCCGCTCGACCCGCTATACCTGGCGAATGGTCCGTAACTACCTGAGCGGCGGAGGAATCGCCTGGGACATTGCCCGTCAAAGTCTGTATAGGTGATGCACTCGGCATGTGTCCTGCCCCACGGGTCCGTTTCCCTCGTGCCCAATATCTTACCGTCGGTGAAATAATCGAAGAAATCCGGCGCTTCGGACGCAGGCTTCGTCGAGACGACCCATTCCTGATGCACCTCGGCCCCGCCGCCGGTTACTTTCAGATGGATCTCCCATGTTCCCTTCTCATTCGGCACTGTCCATGCGAGCGAATTACCCGTAGCACCGGCCTGGGTAG
This sequence comes from Planctomycetales bacterium, assembly GCA_030673005.1. Taxonomy (GTDB): domain Bacteria; phylum Planctomycetota; class Phycisphaerae; order SM23-33; family SM23-33; genus DAOVFI01. Next base: position 4,808 of record DAOVFI010000186.1, on the reverse strand, counting down.
CCTTGTTAACTTTCCATTCGTATGCCTCAGCCCCGGTGGCGGTTACCTGAAAGGTTACAGTGTCGCCGCCTTGCAGCAGGTACATTACATCTTTATTGTTATCCTTGTTCTGAGGATGTCCGCCGGTCGATGACCAATCGGTTATTACCGGCGCCGCCAATGCAGTCCCGGCGGACATTCCCGCGATCGTCCACGCCAGCAGCACAACGGCGAATACGGTCGTATTTCCGATCTTAGTTGCAGTCAATGTTGAATCTCCAAAACATAATTGCAACATGCAATTTTCCACAGGCTGCCGGAACTAAGGTGTAGTAATCAACTTTATTGCCGTTGAGGCATTGGTGCCGTTATTGCGCGCGATGATTTCGTCGGACGGGCCGACTTTTTTGTCGCGGTTGAAGTCATAGGCGTCGTCGATGCCGGCGGGGCCGTCCGGTCCGCCGAGCGTGTGAGGATTGTTCCGCGTATTAATCTGGTCGGTGGGCGTTACCTTTGCATCTGTGGAGGAGTTTCCCGTCTCGCCGATGGCGTTTCCGAAATAGAACACATCATCCCTTATCAGCCCCATCGCGTCCGTGGCCTTGACCGTAACCTGGAGCCACTGCTTTTGTATGGCGTTGTCCGCCCAGATAATCGTGATGCGGTCGGACCCGTCGGTCCCGGCGCCGGAGCGGACGGTGATGCTCGTCGGCGCAGGCGCAGCGGTCCAGTCATCGGGCAAAGAAGCCCCGGAAATGATCTTCACGTCATCGATCAGCATCTTCGTTGATTCGTTGTTGGATGTCTTTTTGTTGTTGTAGGCGCCTACGAGGAGCGTGTGGCTGCCGGCTGACAACGTTCCCAGTTCCAACTCGACATATCGCCAGCCGGTGGAAATCGGATTGCCTCCGTCGCCGTCGCCTGAGATTCTAGCCATGTATTCTTTTCCATCGGTTCCGAACAGCTGTCCGTCAACGCTCACCAGCGCCTCGGAGTATTCATCTGCTTCGTAATTCGCCGTCTGCGTTAGTTTGAACCGAAGCGTCACTCTCATTCTTGCGGCGTCGGAAAGGCTGAAAACTTTCCTCCATCCGCCGGACATACCATCTGTGATGTCACTACTATCTACGTTGCCGACATCCACCTGCAACGCTCCACCCCCCGAATAACCCTCGGAGCTGTTCCATCTGCCGCTGGCGTAACTGGACTGACTTGTGCCGCGGAATGTATTATCTCTATAGTAAAAGCTGTTCGTGCCGCTGTTGAAATCCACATCGAGTATTGTTTCGGTAACCGGGGGACTCCCCACCTTGAAGGTGAAATCATCCGCGGTCGGCACACCCGGCAGATCGACAATATCGACCATGATACCGTTGATGCCCCGGCTGTAACCTGTGTAATTGGCGAAGGTTGCGGTTTCGCCGGGCAGCATGGCCGATTTGTCCGTCGCTATTGCCGCGTCGTCTGCTGCGCCGGCTGCGGGATCGTTGCCGTCGAAGGCGGAGTTGTTGTAGAAGACGTACCTGCCCGCCGGCGGCGGCGCATACTCGAACGCTCCGATGTCCGGCGCATCGCCGAGGAAAGGCAGCCCCACATCCATTCCTTCGTCGATGCATGGGCTGTCGCCGGTCAGGCGGTAGGCATCGGCCCGCGTGAAATCCGGAACGAATCTCGGATTAAGTCCTCCGAGTTCGATAGGTTCGATCGGCCCGACGAATTCCGGATCGGCGGTAATGTCCGTCGCGCCCTTGCCGGAGTAGTCCGGGAACCAGTCATTATGCTCGAGAACGGGGTCGTTCTCGAAATCAGGCTGCCACACCCAGAGATGTTCGGCGTCGGGATTGAAGTAACTGCTGTGCTCTTCGGTGCCGTTGTAATACGGCGTCGGTCGCATTTTCACCTGCTGAGTGTTATTGCAGAAGATATTGTTCCTGATTACCGGGTTTGCCCCGGTAACGATCGCGATACCGATGTCGCACCCGGAGATGGTATTGTTATATATCTCGGTATCGCTCGTAGCCGCTTCTATCGCCCACTCGCCGGTTACGTTAATGATGACGTTACCATAGACCTTCGAACCCGTGGAATTGGCGGCTATCTGGAGGGAGGTATGGTCGCCGTAGTTCGAGTCTATGAAGTTATTGCGAACGATCGCATTGGAGACATTGGCTATGCAGATCGCCCTTTTGGCGCGGTAACCTTCGGCTGGTCTGAATACGTTATTTTCGGCGATCAGGTTGCTGCTCCTGGCCGGATACCCAACCGCTATGTCGTCGTTCTGCCCGAGATAGATCGCCGAGTACAGAAAACCGTCAAAGACGTTGCCGGCGACGCGACAATCGACCATTATCTCCTTGAACGAACACGCCTGGTGATGCTGGCCCCAGAAGTAATTGTTTAAAACCTCCACGTTGCTGGAAAAGTACAGACACAGGCCGTAATCCTGCTTGTTGTAGGGATCAAGGAATTGGTTTTCGGTGAACAAGTGGTGATGGCTGAAGGGGCAATCATGGGGGCTGCCGTCGCTGCACGATATTCCGTTTGCGTTGTTGCTGAGGAAAATACATTTCCTGATAATCGTGTGGTGTGAACGCCTTAAATGTATGCCTGAGGAATAGTTGGTGATCTTTATTCCCTCGAAGACCAGGTACGATTCGCCGTACGTGCTTATGGCCCTGCCCGAGCCGTTTCCGGTCATAACGGCCTCGCCGGGCACATCGGCCTTGATGGTGATAGGGTCGCCTTCCGTACCGCTTCTGTTCAAAAATATTTCCTCGGCGCCGTAATTGCCCGACATGAGAATGAGCGTGTCGCCGGCATAAAGAACCGAGACCCCGTGCGCGATCGTCCGGAACGCCGTCTCCGGCGTCAGCCCGTCCCATAAATTGTCTCCGTCCAGCGATACGTAGTAGGTATTCCCGCTCCCCTGTTCGGCAGGGGAGTTCTGATCGGCGCTTTGGTCGGGATTGCGGCTCTGGTTGACACTCGCAACCTTCATACCCGCATAGGCCATCAATAAGATACCTGTCGCACCGACTGACACTAAAAGCATTTTTACCTTGTTCATAACTTATACCCTTTCTTGTCGGCAAACCCTCGCTTCGTTGGTTGACGGGGCTTCGAAGCCTGTGGATATTATAACCTTTACGCCTTATCTTTAACCGTTCATTTTCACTTGCAGACTGAAAATATTCTGCGATTGGCGCATACCGGAAGCCTACGGTGCTGTAATTAACTTCAACGCCGTCTGCGAACTTGTGCCGTTATTGCGTGCGATAATCTCGTCCGTCGGGCCGACTTTTTTGTCGCGGTTGAAATCGTAGGCGTCGTCAATGCCGGCGGGATTCCCGCCCAGCGTGTGCGGGTTGTTCCGCGTATCGACCTGGTCGGTGGGTGTTACCTTTGCGTCGGTGGCAGAGTTTCCCGTCTCGCCGATGGCGTTTCCGAAATAAAACACGTCGTTGCCGGCCAGGCCGGTTGTGGCAGTGGCCTTGACCGTAACCTGTAACCACTGCTTCTGAACAGCGTTATCTGCCCAGACAATCGTGATTCGGTCTGACCCGCCCGTACCGGCTCCATTACGCACGGTTATGCTCGTAGGCGCCGGAGCGACAGACCAATCATCGGGTAAAGCGGCATCGGCCATTACCTTAACGTCATCGATAAGCATTTCCGTTGATTCGAGTTCAGCCGTCTTTTTGTTGTTGTAGGGTCCGACGATGATCGTGTGGTCGCCGGTCGATAGCGTACCCAGATCCAACTCGACGTATTTCCAGCCTGTAGTCTGTGGATCCCCACTCTCGCCGTCACCGGTAATTTTGGCCAGGTAATCATTTCCGTCTGTACCGACCAACTGGGCGTCAATACTCACGAGCGCCTCGGAGTATTCATCCGACTCGTAATTCGCCGTCTGTGTCAGTTTGTATCGCAGCGTCAGGCTTACCTTACTTGCTTCTGAAAGGGTGAACGTATAACGCCATCCGCCTGACATACCGACGATGTCGTCGTCGTCAATACCGCCGATATTCACCTTCAACGCGCCGCCGGAAAAACCTCCGGAACTGATCCGGCTGCCGGATGCGTAAGCAGGCTGATTCGTGTTGCGAAAGGTGTCGTCACTATAAATTAATCCGTCGGTTCCGCTGTCGAAATTCGCATCCAGCAGCGTAATCAGGGCGGGCGGGTTTCCTACTTTGAAGGTGAAATCCGCCGTAGTGGGCGTGCTGCGTAAATTAGATATGTCCACCATGATCCCGTTGATGCCCCGGCTGAAACTTGTGTAGTTGGCGAAAGTTGCGGTTCCGTCGGGCAGCAGGGCGGTTTTGTCCGGAGCGACGGCTCCGTCGTCGTCTGCATTAGCGGCAGGATTATTTCCGTCAAAGGCTGATTTGTTATAGAAAACCCGTCGGTTGACGACGGTGGACTCGATCAAATCGTTATCGTAGATGTACACCACCACTTCAGTGCCGAAACCCGCCGGCGGGGAAAATTCGGGATTGATGGCGGAGATATTTACAGACGATTGAGTAACGCTTGTCCCTGTAGCGCAGTCCAACCACTTGAAGGTGTAAGTTCCGTCGAAATCGGCCTTTATTCCCATTTTACCGGTCCGGTTGGAAGAGTAGGCAATGTACTCTATCGGCGGCCTGGCAAGGACGTATTCCGTATCAGCGCCTGCGAGTTCGTCATGCGGGTCCATTTCCTGGAATTTCGTGGATTCGAAGAAATTCGCCAACCGGCCGCAATCATTCAGATCGCTGACAGCCGTCGAGGCAATGTCCATCTCATAAACCATCACATACGCCCCAGCCATCGCGCTGGCCCAACTG
>DAOVFI010000436.1 GCA_030673005.1 Planctomycetales bacterium | reverse complement strand
CAACAAAATCGTCCGCAAAGGGTCAATGGATAAAATAGCCGCGAACTGCGCGAACTTTTTTATCTTCGCCATTTTCCTTTTAATCTATATTCTTCTTGTTCGCGTTGTTCGCGTTGTTCGCGGCTGATATACTATCGAATCCCTCGCGAGGGTGGCGGAATTGGCAGACGCGCCAGGTTTAGGTCCTGGTCCCGAGAGGGGTGCAGGTTCGAGTCCTGTCCCTCGCATGAAAAAAGCGTTCAGCGTTCAGCGATCAGCAATCAGCAATAGGGATTCAGCATAAGCCTGTCAGACAAGCGGTTTGAACGCTGAATGCTGAACGCTAAACGCTGAACGCTACATAAAACATTGGAAAGGAGTAATCAATGCCACAGGCGGACATTGGACTAATCGGACTGGCGGTTATGGGTCAGAACCTCGTGCTGAATATGAACGATCACGGTTTCACCGTGGCGGTCTTCAACCGCACCGTCAGCAAGGTGGATGATTTTCTAAACGGCGGCGCCGCCGGCACGAACATCATCGGAACCCACTCGGTCGAGGAATTCGTCGGCGCGCTGAAGCGTCCCCGTCGGGTGATGCTGCTGGTCAAGGCAGGGCAGGCGGTCGATGACTTCATCGAGAAGGTCATACCCCACCTCGAGGACGGCGACATTATCATAGACGGCGGCAACAGCAACTATAACGACACGATCCGCCGCTGCAAGTACGTCGAGAGCAAGGGCCTGCTCTATATCGGCACGGGCGTCTCCGGCGGCGAGGAAGGCGCACGCCACGGCCCGAGCATCATGCCCGGCGGAAGCCCGGCTGCGTGGGAACACGTAAAACCCATCTTCCAGGCCGTCGCCGCAAAGGCAGACGGCGAACCGTGCTGCGACTGGGTCGGAGAAAACGGCGCAGGCCATTACGTCAAGATGACGCACAACGGCATCGAATACGGCGACATGCAACTTATCTGCGAGGCCTACTCGCTGATGAAGGCAGTCGGAATGACGCCGGGCGAGATGTCAGAGGTATTAGCCGAGTGGAACAAGGGCGAACTGGACTCATACCTCATCGAAATCACCCGCGACATCCTCGCGGCGAGAGACCCGGAAACCGGTCAGGCAATGGTCGATGTCATCCTCGACACCGCCGGGCAGAAGGGCACCGGCAAATGGACGGGAATCAGCGCCCTGGATATGGGAATACCACTGACGCTCATCGGCGAGGCGGTCTTCGCGCGATGCCTCTCGGCCCTGAAGGACGAACGCGTCGCAGCCTCGGAAAAACTCCGCGGACCCAAACGCACATTCAAGGGCGACCGGGCCAAGTTCGTCGAGGACGTTCGAGCGGCGCTGTACGCCTCGAAGATAATCTCCTATGCACAGGGCTTCATGCTGCTTCGGGCAGCGGCGGCAGAATACGGCTGGAACCTCAATTACGGCGGCATCGCACTTATGTGGCGCGGCGGCTGCATCATCCGAAGCCAGTTCCTCGGCAGGATAAAAGACGCATACAGCAAGAAAAAAGAGCCGACGAACCTGCTGCTGGTGCCGTATTTCCGCAGCGCCGTCCGCAAGGCCCAGGCCGCCTGGCGACGGGTCGTCATCCAGGCCGTCCGACTCGGCGTGCCGGTGCCGGCCTTCAGTTCGGCCCTGGCGTTCTACGACGCCTACCGCTCCGAACGCCTCCCGGCCAACCTCCTCCAGGCCCAGCGGGACTACTTCGGCGCGCACACTTACGAGCGGGTCGATAAGCCCAGAGGCGAATTCTTCCACACAAACTGGACCGGCACCGGCGGAGATACGACAGCCAGTACATATACGGCCTGACGATTGCGGATTGCGGATTTCAGATTGCGGATTGCGGATTGAAAAACAGCATTGCGGGTGGCACGGTCAAGCAACGCTTGGCCGTGTGGCGGTGGCGGGACAACAACCATGAAAAAGGATACGATCATGTTTATGAAAAAAATCGTGATTGCAGGAATCATGGTCTGTATTTTCTTGCTGATCTGGATATCCCGCTTTGACCGGGCTGAGGGCGCCACCGTTCGATTTCTCGGATTCCCCGCGCTTTTCGTCTGTTTCCTTTTTTACCTGGAAGCCCTTAAGGACGAAATCATACAGGCTCTCAGGAATACGCCCGGTCCGAACTTGCCTGACTGAAGACACCACGGCCAAGCCTTCGGCTTGACCGTGCCACCCGGATGCAAGTAACAGAAAATGATTGATCAACTGAAACAAATAACGGGTCTGGAGATTTACGAAGCCAGTGTCAGCGAGTCCGGCGAGGTGATTTACTTCCTCTGCCGTCGGGGAGACGAGAAATTCGTCGCCTCGGTCGGCGAAGGCATGCTGGTCGGTGAAAAGGTCGGATCGCTGAACGGCAAGCCGATTATTGTCGGTCCTACCGACCACGCCAAC
>DAOVFI010000579.1 GCA_030673005.1 Planctomycetales bacterium | reverse complement strand
CTACCGGATGACGGCGTTTATCCAAGGCCTGGAGACTCGCTGACTCAACCAACCGGGGGCCGAACGCCCGGCCCCATTGAAAGGGAATATCATGGACGCGATAGAGACCATTGAACGCGCGGGAACTTCGGTCAACCATTGGAACGCATACCTTGACGAGACCTATCCGCTGGAAGGGTTGAACTGTTGCCCTTTGAGTCTATTGCTCAAACGCGGGGACCCGGTGGCCTACCAGGTGGGCTATCAAGAGTTTTGCGAAGCGAACGAAAGCGAATGCCCGGAATATCCCGACTGACGGCCTACCGTGCCCCCTCACGAGGGGGCCGGGTAGTCTGTGAGTTTTACCCCGGCGACTGGAGAACGCCGGGCACGACGGACACGAAAACTGAACCCCTGAAAAGATAAAGGAACAGAAAATGACACAGAAAGAGGCTGACCCTGTGCTTGCCACGGTAATCAGGAACGACCCTCGGTTATTTCGCGCCTTTGCCGACCTACTTTTTGCCCGCCTTGAGGCGAAATTTGCCCGCCAGAAAGAGAGGGCAGGAAACGAGAAGGGAACAAAAATATGAAAATATGCGAGACCAGCGGCGTAGGAAACCGGCAGGGCAATAACGAAAACGAAAACCTAACCTGAAGGATAGAGAGATGAAGAAACCCACTGAAATCTACTGGACGGCACGCGGCAACGAACGCGACTACCTTTATTATGGTGACCACACCGGCAAGAGACTTATTCGCATCCCGGCCGGGTGGGTGTTCCTCGCCGCGGGTGCGCCCGCGCATACTCGCGCGGCGATTCGCTTCGCGCGAAAATCTTACGCCGTTCTGAAAAACGGACGATATGGATATAGCCGACGGGGAGTCTGGATAACGGCGGCGACCGCGGACAAGGCCCGCGCCTATTATGTAGACGGCATGGACGCGCGGGCGGCGGCAAAGGAGAAACGTCAAGAGCGCGACGAGAGCCGTCTACAAGCGGCCTGCGTAGACTGGCTGAACTTTGCCCCGGCGCACGAACTTTTGTGCCGGAGAATCGCCGCAAGCGCGGCTGAACAGGCGTCTGAAATCGGTTCAGGCCGCGTCGGGCGGGCGAGGAATCTGGACATTGAAGAGCGGGCGCGGCTCGCTTGTCGGGCGACCATCCGGCATGAACACACCGATTATGATTATGAGTGCCGGGCCGGAGACGGCGACCCGGACCTTTACGACCATGCCCGGCACATGGCGGCTGATGAAGTTGACGAATTTTTGGCCGGGCATAGACTAGCACACGACGAGGTGTAAAGGTATGCCGACGCCAGAGAACGTCGCTCACAGCGCACGAGAGCGCGTAACAATCTGACACAAACCGGAGAAAGGAGCGAAAATGGCATTTACCGCATATCGGGATTTCGCCACGGGCAGAACAAAACGAACGCGGGGGGTATTTGCGTGTTGGACGAAACCAAGCGGCCCGCTGCAGGTGCGATACGCCATATTCCGGCGGCTCAAATCCCGGCTATTCGTGCCGGAATACGAACTGACAAAAGAGACCATTTCACGCCTGAACACCGACACCTTATAGAAAAGAAAGGACTGAAACATGAACGACCGAACGATTGAGCAGATATTATTGGACGATTTGCTTTGCCTGCGCGATA
>DAOVFI010000572.1 GCA_030673005.1 Planctomycetales bacterium | reverse complement strand
AGAAGCTCCGCGAGGGGTTCGAGGTCACCTGGAAGCATCGTTTTGATCCGACACTTGAGCCGGATGCCTACTATTCCGCAATGTCCGATTACTACAGCATGGGCCGTTCAGCCTTCCTCCAGGAGCGGCAGAATACCCCCGAGGAAGAGACGGAATCCGCCTACACCCTCGCCGTGGAATACGTCCAGGACCGAACGAACGGGCTTGCGCGGTCGACGCCGCAACAGGACGGATTGTTTACCGCCATCGGTGTGGACATCAACGCGTATGCCCTAACGTGGGCCGTGGTCAACGCCACCAATGATATGTCCGCGTGCATCATGGACTACGGGGTACACCCGGGCGAAGGCCACGTCCTCTGGGATGAGGAGAGCGGGCGCGACCTTGCGACCACGATCCATACACAGCTTCTCACGCTCTGCCGTCAGCTCGTTAAACGGTTCCCGGCAACCGACCGGATGGTGATTGACGGCAACTATCAGACAGATACAGTATATCGGGCGGTGCAGGCCCCCAATCTTTCGCTGCCGTGTACCGTTGTTCCCGGCCGTGGTATCGCCTCGCAGCGTTACGGCCCTCCCCGCCTGCAAAGGCTCGTGACCAAACGCGGAGAACAGTGTCACGCGATCAAGGGGCCGCGCGGGCTTTCGCTGGTATTCAATTCGCACCATTGGCACAAGGCGTTGCAGACCGGGTTCCTGGCCGATCCCTTCACGCCGGGCTCTGTATCCAGCTTCGGCCAACCGGGAGAACGACACCGAATCCTCGCAGAGCACGTGTGCCGTGACGTGCTGATTGAGATTGACACCGCCGGCGGCAAGGAAGTCCACAAGTGGCGACAGGGACCGGGCAAGAACGATATCGCAGACGCAGTAGTAATGGCCCTCGTCGGGGCCGCAATCGAAGGAGCATCTGTACATGCAGAACACGCGACAGAAAAAAAGGTTGCCAAAACCGCCGGCGTCATCCGTATCAAGCGCGGCCGGCACCGTGCAATTGGCTGAGAGACATCCCCCTATTCCGTTGCGCTGGATTGCGGAGCCAAAGGGCATTGCGTGCCCGGATTGCGGTTGGGGTAGTTACGTCCTCGGTTCTGAGATTTCGGCGGTATTCGGCACTGACTGCCGCCTCCGCCGCCGGCAATGCCGCAAATGTAGCGCCCGTTGGGGCTCGTATCTTAACCCGGACGGGAGCTACTGTCAGGAGTAGAGCAGCGGCATTTTTTGTCATTCTTCCTGTGTACACTGGTTGACCAGCCCCGTACATTGGGTGTACACTGTTCCTGTAACCAACAGGAGCAGTGCGCACTATGTCCGACACCTCCCTCGCTTCGGCAATTGACAACAGCGCGATTTATGCCGGGGAAACGATCTCCGAAACGATCACGCTGGCCGATTATCCCGCCACTACACACACGGCAAAGTACGTCTTCCGGCAGGAACTCACACACCACGAGGCCACGTGTTCCGCGTCCGGTAGCGATCACCTACTTGTCGTTCCCGCAAACACCACCGAATACTGGACGCCGGGCCGCGTGCTGTTCGTCGCGTTCGCGACGAACACCAGCACCTCGGTCGTCGCGAAGGCCGATTCCGGCGAGCTCGCGGTCCTGCCGAACCCGGCACTTATCAGCCACGCACAGAAAGTCCTCGCCGCCATCCGTGCCGTCATCGAGGGGCGCGCCTCCGAC
>DAOVFI010000720.1 GCA_030673005.1 Planctomycetales bacterium | reverse complement strand
ATTGTTAGATTCGTTGCGCCGCCGCGGCGGTGGGGGGGGCGATCATTTCGGCCAGGGCTACGTCGTCGTCCGTGAACGGTTGTTCGCCTTTGCGGTATAGTACGACCACGCCTATAAGTTGGCCAACGTCCACCATCAGCGGTATCACCAGGATGTTGACGCCCACCAGATACTTGTGCAGCCGGGGCGGAAACTTCGAGAGATTATCGTATGCGTCCAGCGCCATTACCTCGGGCGACTCCAGCATGTCGGAGACCATCGCGTCGGCGATAGCCTGACAGAAGTTGACGCCGTCCGGGGCGGGCACGCCGAACCGTCCGACCAACTGCAATTCGGCGTTTTCGTCGCAGAGCATCGCCACACCGAACAGCGGTCCGGTCCGCTCGACGAACATGCGGAAGAACCGGCGGAAGACGTCGTGATCGTCGGTGCGATCCAGGAGGTGTATCTGGAATTCAATGACCGACTCCTGGCGGTCCACTTGTGTCTGAAGGTTCCGGCATGTGGTTGTCAGGTGTGTGCAGGTTGCGGACAGGCGCCGGTATTGCCGGTTGCGTCTTCGGGCCAGTTCACGTAATCGATTGTTGCGGCGATGAGTCTCTGCCGGATTGGTGGTATTCGTATTCATTGTTTCGGCGCCTTTTCCTGAGCGGAAGCTAATTCCACAAATACGGTCGTCCCGTCGCCGGGGGTGCTTTGAAGCCACATTCGCCCGCCGTTACTCTCGACGCATCGCCGGGCGCGTGTCAGGCCCATGCCTCTGCCCCTCCCGGCCTGGCGGTGCGAAAAAAACGGCGTGAACGCCGACGCCAGAGTCGCCTCGTCCATGCCCGGGCCGTCATCGGCCACCTGTATCAGAACGCGGGGCGGACGGGCCGGACGCTTCGAGGCACGGATGGCGATATTCACTCGACCGCCTGAAGCAGTAACAGCATTATCCAGCAGTTCCAACAACACTTCTCCTGTCTGTCCGGGATCGGCCAATACGTCCGGGCAGTCCGGCTCTGTGCTTATATCGACCACAGGACCGTCCGTCTTGTGTTGGTGTTGCGATTCGAACCTATTCTTTACACCCGTCAGCAGGTCCGCAACGGCAATAGCCCTGGGCCGGGGCGGCTCCGGATGGGCAAAGGCCATCAG
>DAOVFI010000024.1 GCA_030673005.1 Planctomycetales bacterium | reverse complement strand
GACGAGGGCGCCAAATCCTGGGCCGATGCAAGGTCGTCGTTGGTCAGGCCGCTCAGAGGTTCGTCTTCGATGGCGGCGTTAAGGATGGCCTCGACGCTATACGTGCCGGCGCTCGCACCGGTAACGGTCACGAGGTAAGTTCCCGCCGAGTTTATATCAATCGAATTCAGCCAGGCGTCCCGACCTTCAGCCGCAGCCGTTGCGACGGCTATGACGGTGTCGGACGGGTCAATAAGCGAGACGGTCGGCTGGAGGCTCGAATTCGGATGGACGATGACGCTCAGTGTCTGCCCGGCATCCAGATTCAGCCTGTAAGCGTCCGAATCCCCGGCGTTCCAGAGGTTTCCGATGATCCGGGTATTGTAAATCAGGCTTCCCGCCGGCAGGACGGACTCGAAGTCCGGAAGGTCGGTCCGGTCAACGTCCGTCTCGAAGTTCACGACGAAATCACCGCCGGCCACGCCGTCGCCGGAGACGTTCGGACCTATCGGCCAGACCGGCGTCTCGCCGTCCAGGTCGTGCCCCACAAGGTCTTCGAAGGCGTCGTCGCCGCTGGAAAATGTCAGCGCATAGGCGTCTTCGGGCAGATCGGTGAACTCCAGCGTCAGCGTCGATGTTACAGCGTCGTAGTCGAATGTAACCGGTTCGAACGAGCCGTAATGCGTGCTGACCAGTGAGACGTCCTCCGGCCCCAACTCTGTATCCGACAGCGGCTCGTCGAACCGGACGGCTATCGTCTGATTTCCAGCCTGAACGACCTGGCCTTCCTGAATGGAAGATGAAATCACACGGGGCGCCGTCAAATCTACCGTGAAGGAACTGCTGAAGGCCTCGATCTGCACGCCCTGTAGGTCCATGAAAGCGCCGGCGGCGATTGCAACCTCGTGCGGACCTTCGCCGATCGTGGGCAGGTCGAATGTAACCGTATCGCTGTCCACGACCGTGTAACCGACGGCTGGGACGTCGTCGATCGTAAGATCGGCGGCTTCCAGGCTTGCGAACAACACGGGCTTTGAAAAGTCCACAGTAATTTGGGACGGTACGTCCGGCAGCCGTTGACCGTCGGGGGGATCTGTGGCTACGACTTCCAGAGGCTCCAGTCTGCCTGTGTGCCCGCTGACGTAAAGCATGTAGGCCCCGCCGACGTCGCCGGCGTCAAACACACGAACCGTGTAGATTCCGTCGGTTGCGGCGACGTGGTTCAGCAAGGCGTTATGCCCGTCCGGACCGCCGTTGTCGTCGGTGACGACCAGAACGCCGGTCGGATCGTAGAGTTCGATTATCGGGTCAAGATTGTTGACGAACTCTCCCGGCCCGCCGCCCGGCGTGGTTGTATGGATGTCCAGCGAATCGCCGGCGGTAACTGAGAAACTGTAGAAATCGTGCGGACCAAGACTACCGTCGCCAGCCAGAGAAACAAAATTGCGATAGTAACCGGTCATGGGATGATCCGGCACGAGGATTCGTTTCAAGGCTAATGTTTCGAGGTCATAGACGTGGATTTTCCCGATGCGGGCGCCTTCGATTTCCTCGGCGACCGTGGCAAAGAGTTCGTCGCCGATTATTGCGAGTCCGCCACCGACGGATTCATCACCCATGTCTGCAATGGATGTGGCCTGTCCCGTTTGCGGATCGATCTCAAACAATACATATTGGTCCGTTTGCCAATGGATCGCATACAAGGCGGTACCCGAGGAGGCCAGGCCGTCCGCTGTGTTCAACTGTGGAACCGTCAACGTCCGCGTCAACTGGGCTGTTGCATAATCGTAAACGCGGATCAGACCGCCCGGAGTCGGGTCGAGCAGGAAGATTTCCTGATCCATGTAGGCCATTCCGCCGGCAGGAAACCCATATCCAAAGTCCCGAATGCATTCACCGGTATCGGGATCCAGTTCGTACCACTTGTTACCGGAAATAAGGAGTGTCGTGCGCGTATCAGCCATGCCGAACCGGGAATAATCCATTGCTGTTGGTGATTGAAAAGAATTGAGTATTTCCCCAGTCAGCGGGTCAATTTCAGCTATCAGGCCGTAATCATAATACCTGGCGAACAGGCGGTTCATCCGCGGTCCGATCTGACCCAGCGCTATACCTGATATGGTGATGTCCTGGGCGTTGTCCAGATCGTCGGTGTTGTCGTTGTACTCCGTGCCGAGTGTTACATTCCGCGTGATGATCAGAGAGTAAGCGGCGGCGGGATCGCCGGTTACGCGGGCATAGTACGTCCCTGACACCGGAACCAGGAAATCCTCGATCAGTTTATCATAAGTGTTGTCCCCCGGTGCGGCGGGCGCCACCAGCAAACCGGCCTGGTTGTAGAGTTCGAGTTCCACGTTCCCGTCCAGCGTCGTCGCCACCGCCAGGGTGGCGAAATCGCCCGCCTCCAGGGTAAAACTGTAGTAATCCTGCAGATCTGAAGTAACCAGTGCGATCTCATCCCAGCCGCGACCGTCTTCAGTCAGCGGGTAATTGTCGTATTGCTGAAACTTTATCCGGAAACCGTCCCCAAGTGTCATCCCGGCCGCCTGCGCTTGTGCGGCCAGATCGACCGTATAATGATGCCATTGTCCGACATTCTGATTGGGCGCATTGAATACCGGATGCCAGTTAATACCGTCATCGCTGATGGCGATGCCGTCCGCGTTGTAATGGTTCGTGAAGTCTCCGCCGAACGAGTGTTCCTCATCGTAAAAGTCAACGTGCCGGAAACTCAGGACGACATCAGTCAAGCCCGTAAGATCGACGGACCAGATCGCCTCATTCAGGCAGTTGAGGTATCCTGAATCAGGTCCGACCAAGTCCGTTTCCTCACGGCTTGCGACATCCATTAAAAGTGCGAATTCTCCCCCGGCTACGCCGTATTCGCCGGTAACCTGGATTCGGCCGTTGCCTTCGGAGGAATAAGTGCTCCACTGCGGACCTATTGCCCCCGCCTCGAAACTCTCGTTCCTGAAACTGCCGACGGCGCCTACGATCGCCCCGCGACTGGAGGAGCCTCCCAGGTTTGTGAAAGTCTCGTCAAAATTCTGGGACGTGGCGTAACTATCGTTGTCCGCGCCGCCGCTTGCCTCGATTTCCCTTCCGGCGTTCAGTGTGGCTATAAGCGTGTAATCGCCGGTGGAGCCGTTCTCGCCTCGTAAGATGAGTTTGTAAACGCCTGCCGACGAGACGGGAATCGCCTGGAGCATGACGCCTTCACCGGCGCTACCGGAAACAGAGGCAATCGCCGCATCCGAAGGGTCGCGCAACTCGATCGTCGTTTCCAGCAGCGCTCCTGCGTCCGCCACCACAGTTAACGTCTGATCGCCGTCAAGATTCAGCAGGAAGGTATCTTCATCGCCGGCAAAGCCGACCGAACCCCATAGACCTCGGGAATGAATCAGGCTGCCCGCCGGAGCCTCCGCTGCCATCTTCGGGAACGAGACTTCGCCGAAGTCAATTTCAAACCCGCCCGAGTAATCCTGCATAGGGTTGCCCCAGACGTCGGTAAGCGCCCCGGACTTCATCGAAAGAGAAAGAGGGCCTTCATACAAAAATCCTCCAATCGAATATTCGACGGTCGTGGCATCGACAATACCGAATCCCGTAACCGTTCCCACGCTGATGATCAGATCGTCCGTATCCACGGAGGTCGGATCATACGCTTCGTTGAAAACGACTTGCACGGAGGCGAACGGCATCTCCACAAACGATCCGTCGGCCGGGACAGTGGACGTAACCGCCATCAGGAGCGCGTCGTAGCGAAACTTAGCATTCCATTCCCTGATGGGAGACCCGTCGCTCAAACTGTTTATCACTCCGTCGGCGACGGACATGTATTGCCAACCCTGAGTGTTCACCGGGCCGGTGTTAAAGTGGAACGTAATAGTGAGGCTGTCGGTGAGCGTGAACGCATCGGCGGGAACGGAGTTGACCGTGAAGTCCGAGGCGTCCACCGTATCCGGATCGTACGGATCTGAGAAGTAAATTGTGTAATCTGTCGGCGGCGTGGCAACGGTGTCGCCTTCGGCGGGATTGCTGCCGCTGATCAGCAGTCCCATGTTCCTCATCGCGTTATAGGCGTTCAGGCGCCCACCCGTAACCGTTTTGCCCGTCAGTTCCGGCAGGATGTCCGTTCCGTTGATTATCGCGTCGCGGATTTCCTCCCGGGTTGCGCTTGGAAAACGGCTCCACAGCAGCGCCGCGACGCCCGATACGTGCGGCGCAGCCATGGATGTTCCGCTGGCCACGTAGTAATCGTTTCCGGGAAAGGCGCTGAGAATATCAACACCCGGAGCGGCCAGATCCACTGAAGTCAGACCGTAACACGAGAACTCCGCCAGGTTGTCGTTATGGTCTGTAGCCGCAACCGCTATAATGTTGTCCAGATCGTAACTTGAAGGATAATGCGGGTCGGCATCGTTGTTGGAATTACTGTTTCCGGCGGCGGCGATGAATAGCATATCCGCGTCGCCACTTGCGGCGATGGCGTCATACAGCGCCTGCGAATAACCTCCGCCACCCCAACTGTTATTTGCCAGGCGGACATTGACGCCGTAATCGCGTTTCATCATAGTCGCGTAGTTAAGGGCGGCTACGGCGTTTTCGGTGTATCCCCACCCGTCGCCGGTGAGAAACTTCAACGCCATGATTTCGGCGTTCCAGTTCACCCCGACGATGCCCTGACCGTCATTCCCGACACCTGCGATGGTTCCGGCGACATGCGTTCCGTGTCCGTGGTCGTCCATCGGATCGTCGCAATTTATTCCGCTGGGGCCTCCATAAGCCCAATTCCACCCATGTATGTCGTCAACAAACCCGTTACCGTCATTGTCGATACCGTCGCCGACTATCTCGCCCGGGTTTGTCCACATATTGCCGACCAGGTCAGGATGGGTATAGTCAACACCCGTATCGATGATTCCGATAACCACGTTGCCGGTACCTGTCCATATATCCCATGCCTCTGGAGCGTCAATATCGGCGTCCGTCGCACCGCCGGTCTGGCCGGTGTTGTGAAGCCCCCAAAGATCGGGTAACTTCGGGTCGTCGGGGAACGTGGAATTGTCCCACACGACGAAATTCGGCTCCAGATAACGGAAGCCGGAAATTTCCCGGCACAGTGTAAACAGTTGTTCGTATTCCACGGAGACGGAGGCGCTTACGAGAAACATATCGTCACTGCCGAGCGTGTCGGAGAATTGGACTTCTTTCGGGTTGTCGGGTAACTGAACCTGTCCTTCCACGCGCAGAATCCACTCCCCGGCGGCGGCGTATCTCGTCTGGCCGTTCCACTCGATCGCACGGACACCTTCTGTGAAAAGGTCCTCCGCACTGACGTCAAGCTCATCAGCCAATGGCACAAGGTCCAGTGCCCCGGCAGACAACGAAGTCAGCGCGGTCTGCTGTTCGACCGGGTCTGATGATTGCAGCCCATCCCAGTTGACGCTAAGCAGCAAACGCTGCTCCAGCATCTCAAAGACAGGGGGAAAGGAGGAAATCGGCCGGTTTGTTTGTTCGTCTCTTCGGGACGAAAACCAATTGCGAATTCCCACGATGTGCCTCCTTTGCTTACATTGCCTCTTTATCGCACCCAGCGATCTCAGGGTTGAGACTTCCCAAAGAGAACCGATTTTAAGGATCACTACACTCTACGGCGTCGGAGAAGTACTCCAATCGCACCAATTCCAAACACCGCCAGTGTCGCAGGTTCGGGAATCAGGCAGATACCGCCGCCGCCGACGCTGTCGATGACTTTGCCGTCACCGACGCTGAAAACGTCTCCGTCCATATAGTATAGCCATAACCCCCCCAGGTCCAGTCTCGAACCGTCGTCGTTGATGACGAGTTTCTCTACGTACAGGACCTCGTTGCCCGTACCGTCCTTCCAGTTGTCCGCCTCGTCGATTAGCTTGACCCAGGCAGATCCTTCAGGTCCGCCCAGCGTCAGCCCTTCCAGGGCGAAATTATTGGTCAGACCGACAGGATCGCATTCGAGATCCTTTCCCGCCACTTCAAAAGTGTTCGCACTGGTTCTGCCGGTCGTAAACGTTCCCTCGAATTGGAGAGTGATGTTGTTCAGACCGGCCAGTTGTGCGTCTTTGCCGTCTTTGCCCGGGCAGCGGTTCTCATGATCCGAGGCGACCATGTGTATGAGGACGGTCTCGCCGGGCGCACCCTCGGCGGCTATGAGGTAGTTGAAGGAATTATACGTGACCGAGCTTCTTCCGCCGAGAACGAATTTGCTGGTGCCGGGATATTCCGGTACATCGGCGATTGTGATGTCCACGTTGGTGCTGGTGATGCTCCATATTGCGCTGCCGCCGGAACCGGACTTCCACCCAACGTACATCGACCAGACAGCCAGGCTGCCGGCGTGCATGGTATAGATCCCGTCTCCGGAGGAACCGTTTATTCGCATGGGGTAATCCAACCTTGTGGAAATCGATCCGCCGTACTGGATAAGTTCGCCTGTGCCGGCGCCGGCTAATATGAGATATCCTGCATCTGTAATTGACGCCCCGTCGTACAACTCATACCTTGAATAGGAGTTTGAAGCACCCGACAGATACAACCCTCGTGCCGCCGCTTCCCAGGTTCCGCCGGTGTGGATGATGGTTCCGGTCCCACCGGTATAGGCAACCCTGATCGTTCCGGTGAGATGTCCGCCGGGCAGGATTTCGAGCCTGCCATCGGCGCCGGCGTTTCCCAGATACAGCCACGTATTATCTGTCCAACCGCCAACTACCGCCCCGGGGCCGTCAACCTGGACGGTTCCGCCGTTCAACACATAAGCGTTCTTGTTTGCCTGGGGGAGGTTGTTATTCCAGTTCGCCTCTTTGAACCAACTGCCGGTTTCGGCAATCCAGGTTGTATCCGCGCCGACAGGCACAACAATGGCCGATACAGACGCTAATATTAATAAAAGTGATATTCTTTTCACTTTTGACGCTCTCTTTTGATGTTTTATTTCAAACCGCCCTGACTTACATGAAAAATATTCTCCGAATTCATGATATTATATCACCGATCGTTGGTTTCGTCAAGACTGTATTGACTCAAACTGTGGGCTTTTACCATAGCAGTCCGTAGTGAAAGTGCTTCGAAAGGCGAAAGCGGATACGGGGATTCCGCCCAGCCATTCCTTTGCCAGATCCTTGGCGCCCTCTGGCGTCAGCGCGCGTCTAGCAGTCCGTGGTGAAAGTGCTTCGAAAGGCGAGAGCGAGGGATTTCGCCCGTCCACAAGGAGCGAAAACGCAAGCGAATCCGCTTGATTCGTCGAGTTTTCGCGACGCAGTGGCCGGGTGAAAGACCCGCTCGCAACCAGAATGACTTTCACCACGGGCTGCTAGGGACCGTATCAGCATTCTTCCCGCCAATATACCCGAGCCAACTCAAGGCATAGCCTTCTTGCCTATGGTAAGTCTTACCTCCGTCGTTTCGCCCGGTTTGACCTTGACAACCCTGGGCTTTGAGAGGCTTTCCGGAAGGGTCCGGACGATGTACCTGCCCGGGCCGAGTCCGGTGAAGACGGTAGCGCCGTCCTTGCGGGTTTTTCGTGTTGATGAGATGGGCGGAGAGGCTCTGCCCAAACCAGCCGGCCACCAATTCGAGTCCAGGCCACGCACCGGCTTCTGCAGCGCGAGCCGAACACGCTTGATTGACAGTTTGGCGTTCCGCTCCGGGTTGCCGTCGTCACCGATAACCTGAACCGCTATCGAGCCGACTTCGGCCGAATCGAATGTTACAACAGCATCGCTTTTCCCGGCTGGGACCTCTTTACAGGCGCTGTATCCGACCCCGAACAAGTTCAGGCGAACAACCTTTGCGCCCGGTGGCACATCGGGAATCACAATCGTCCCCGGCTTCGCTTTTGTGCGAAGAAAGCAGGTGCGGAACAAACGATAATCCTTGAAATCCACGACCAGAAGAATAGACATATCCGTCGCGGCTTTCCCTTTCCAGGTGACCGAGAGCCTGCCGGCCTTCCTGCGCGGCAGGATGATGTCTCGCTTGAGCGTCTTGCCGGCCCGAACCTGCACGGACACCAGGATCGTGTCCCCCACTTCCGGTTGGGGCCAGGCGGCGGCGCTCTTCAGATCGATTACCATTATCGATGTTCCCGCCGGAAGCCACGCGCGATAACTTCCGTCGGCCTTTACGGGCGTCTTCCGGAAGCCATCGCCGACAAGCATCGCTCCAAGGGCCGGGCTACCGTCGTCGTACAGGATGCGCCCCTCGACCAGTCCGTTCGCATCCTCAAACCGCTGGACGACTATCAGGCCGAGATCGGTTGTCTTTCCTTCCC
Organism: Planctomycetales bacterium; assembly: GCA_030673005.1. Classification (GTDB taxonomy): domain Bacteria; phylum Planctomycetota; class Phycisphaerae; order SM23-33; family SM23-33; genus DAOVFI01. Next base: position 6,799 of record DAOVFI010000024.1, on the reverse strand, counting down.
GCACCAGGCCTGAGGCCCTCTTCATCGCCATTCCCTTGACGCGTGTCTCAAGCCCAATCCTGCCGACGGGAACCTCCTTCAACTCGATCAGGCCGTCGCGGATGTTGACCGAGCCGTACTTGTTCGAACCGCCGAACCATACTCTGCCGGTCCTGACGGGCGTCTTGCCGTCCGGCTCCAATACCATCGCCCGGACGCTTCCGAACCGAAATTCCGGCAGGACGAATTGCGCTGCTGCCGTGAGTTTTCCCGGCAGTGATCCAACAGCAACATCTTTATGCCACATCCGATTGATCGCCCCTTTTGCACTGACAGATATTCTGTATTTCCCGGGACAGAGACTCTCGAAATCTACCAGTCCACCTTCTGAACCAAGCTTGGCCGCTGCAACGGGACGGATCCGACGGCCTTGCTCGTCCAGGGCTTTGCAGGAAAGATGAAACTTTACCGACTTCGGCAGCACGCCGGTCGGCACGATCTCAGCACAAATCACGCAGCGGTTGTCAAAAACTATCTTCAGGTTCCTCTGACCGTGCGTCAGGTTTTCCACTTTCGTTTCCCAACGCATGCACATCGGATATGTTTTGTCGTCGCGAGGCGGTTGAGCTATGACCATTCCACTGAACGTTCTGGATCGAGGCAGGTTGACTGCGAATTTACCATCGGCGTCGGTCCCAACGGCTGAAGAATAGATTTCCTTGCCGTCTTTATCCTTCAGGTGAAAATGGAGGTAAAGAGACTTGAGCGGACTGCCGTCGGTAAAGACTGCCCGTCCTGAGGCGACAAATCCCCCTTTACGATAGATCGTGATGATCCAATCCTTGCCCTTCGCCAGGTCGGGCTGGGTCAGTGAAGGCAGCGGAACAAATCCCTTTCTCCACAAGTAAACGTATTTGCCGTTCAGTCCAAACAGTGCAAACCGCCCGTTGGCGTCGGTGTATGTTTTCTTGCCGCTCCCCCAACTGGCGCGTACACCGGCCAAGGGCCTGCCGGAAGAATCAACCACAACTCCGCGTACCGTAAAGCCCCTGGGCATATAGATTCGCGTCTGGCATTCCTTCTTTGGTGAAGCCGCGACAACGGTCGTTTCAATCCTCATCCGGCGGGGATGGGTGGCCCTTACAGCGAACGACGGGCTGTCGGCCGGAAGGCCAATGAACGAGAACCGTCCGTCGGCATCGGTGAAAGCATGGTCCACGGGAACCGACATGAGTCCGCCGAGATAAGAACGATGATTCCTTCCCCCCTGGATGCGCTTGCAGACGACGACCTTTGCTCCGGCGACGGGTTTGCCGGCTGGGTCCACAGTCTGTCCTGACAGACGGACGCCCCTGGTGAGGACTTTCGGGTCGCCTTCGACGGTAACGAAGACCGGATCGGTCTTCAGGTCGCCTGTCCACGCCCCGGGGATCTTTCTGCTCCTGCCGGTTTTCGGGTTCCGGGCTACGCTGACGGAGGATGAAAAACTGGTCCGAACGACGTACTTGCCGGGCCGGCGGAAGTAGTACGTCTGGCAGTTCCTCCCGCCTGATCGCGTCAGAAAGATGTCGTACGCCAGCGCCTCGCCGGGCACGACCACGCGGAAATATTTCGCTTCAAGTGTGCTGCCCGGCTGAATCGGTTTCTCGCCCGGGACCGGCATTTTCACGCCACCGGGTCCTGTAACCGCAAAGCGATACATGTCTTCGAAGGCGTAGTCGCCCCAGTACACCACCGCCGGTACATTGCCTTCATTGACCAGCCGAACCCTGAAGGACATGCCGCCGCCAAGCCTGGTTCTCGTCTGCCTGGCCGTAACATTGTAGCGCAGTTTCGGGGCGTACTTGCCTGCGCGAACCGGCCTGCCGTCGAGGCGCGCCAGGGCGGCGGCGGCCAGGTGCGTGGTGCGGCAGCGGGCGTCATCCTTGCTGAGTCTTTCCAGCGTGCGGCGGGCCTGTCCGGCGCCGATGATCTCCAGCGTCCAGATCGCTCGAACCATCCGCCGCGTAGCAACCGTCTTGAACAGCGGCTTATTGCAGTATTCCAGCAGGTCTTGAATCCTCACGCGAACCTCGGCCGAAGGATCGGACTTCAGCGCTTCCAGCAGCGCCGGCGCCGCGGCTGTGTCCATTGGCCGGAGTTCCTCAAATGCCTTCTTTCGCACCGCATACTTTTTACTGTCCAGGTCGGCGATGAGGCGTTTGAGCGACTCGGCGTCCGTCGCGCCGTGCCGGAGTTTTTCAGCCACCATCGCCGCCGCAGCGTCCGGCCAGGCCGCAAGCGTCCATATCGCCTCACGAGCCGTAGCTGTATCCTGACTGCCCAGACTATCCCACAGCCGGGACAACGTCCGACCATCGGGGACAGACCCGACCTTCGCCGGTTGCGTGGCGGACCGAGTTGTAGATTTGTCGTTGCCGTTTGTCGCCAGGGCCTTGTTTCCGGCACAGAAGATCGCAAAGGTCATTCCAACAGCGAGGATCGTCGCTTTCCTCACGCCAAGGTTTACGGTAAGCGCAGGCTGCCGGTGCAATTCGATTTCAGACATTTCTCGTTTCCTTTTCCCGGACGCCGTCCGGACCGGCGCCGTTTCCGCCTACATTATCGCATAAGACACCCAATCCTTTCGTAACGAGTTTGTAACAAGTCGATACGATTGATTTATACCAGCAATGAGAGTCATCCGTTTGTCGAGGAAGCCGATAGCGTAAAGTATTTTGTGTAATTTAGCGGGAGTTACCCCCAAAGATGATTCAGACGTCCATCGGCTCCAAGCCCGGCCATTGCAATGGCTGGGCTTCGGGCATCTTCCCCAAAGAGACTTTCGTCTGCTTGAAGATCTTACACAAAATACTAGATGTTATCAGAGCAAAAGCAACCGGCAAGGTGCGCGGCGCCGCGGTGTAACGCCTTCATCAACATAGACGTTCACACAGCCTCAGCGCAACCAATTATATGAAAAAACCGTTGTCATCACCCGGTACTATACAAGTCGGCTTGGTTCGGTCGGTTGCGGTTTGCCTGTCCTTACGAAATAAAACGTAAATTTTTCTTGACTTTTACGAAACAAAACGTAAGATGGCGCATCTAACAGGAATGAATGACTGATATTTCGTGAAAAACGTAAAGGATTTAACAAAATGCCAAGACGATCATCATCGCATCCGACCGAGGCGGAACTGGAGGTTTTGAATGTTCTCTGGCAGCGCGGTCCCAGCACGGTGCGGGAGGTTCACGAGACACTCCAGGCCGACCGGCAGACAAGCCTGACCACTACGCTGAAGATCCTCCAGGTGATGGTGGAAAAGGGCCTGGCCGTCCGCGAGGAGGAAGTTCGTCCTCACCGTTACAAACCCGCCTTGCCGGAACAGAAGACCCAGGCCGGTCTGCTGGACGACCTTGCCCGGCGGGCGTTCGGCGGCTCAGTCGGAAGGATGCTGATCCGGGCGGTCGAGGACACCCGTCTGACCGGCAGCGAACTGCGCGAGATACGAAAACTCATCGACGGCATCCGGAAAAACAAACGGGGAGATAAATGATGGAACTCTTCAAGGCCATTGAAGAATCACAGGTTGTCTTCCGCCTCGGCTGGGCGTTGCTGCATACGCTCTGGCTGGGGGCGGTCGTGGCGGCGATATTGGCGGTGATGCTTTTAATTCTGCGGCGACGCTCCGCCAACGCGCGTTACCTTACCGGCTGTGTGGCCCTGGCGATGATGGTCGTCCTGCCCGTGGCGGCGTTTTTCCTGGTTCCCGCGCCCGCAAGGCCGGTGCAAGTTGATGTCGATGAATCAGCCGTCCCAGCCGCGATTTTACACGACGCAGTTACTGCCTTGCCGAACGAAAAAAATTCACACACTACCGTCAATGTTGTTGACGCAACCGCCGAGCCTGCCGAACCGCCCGCCGGATACACCGGCTACGAAAAGGCCAAAGTCGTATCACCCGCAGATGTCGGTGACGCCGCGCCGACGTTGGTTACCGCCGAAGAAACTCCTGCCGGGGAAACTCCCAAGCCGCCGATGCTGACGTTGGTTTCGCAGGCGTTTGAACCTGCCTTGCCGTGGATTGTTCTGTCCTGGGTGGCCGGGGTGTTCATGTTGTCGGTGCGGCAGTTGGCCGGATGGATCGCAGCCGGGCGGCTCAAGCGCCTGGCAACCCAGCCGACGGATATTAACTTGATCGAAGCCGTCGCTCGGCTGGCGCGGGCGTTGCGTCTCAGCAGGCCGGTGAAGGTTTTGGAATCGGTGCTGGTGCGTGTGCCTTCGGTTGTCGGGTGGCTCAGGCCGGTGATACTCCTGCCTGCGGGCCTGGCAAGCGGGCTTTCGCCGCAGCAGTTGCAGGCAATTCTCGCACATGAGTTGGCCCACATCCGCCGCTACGACTACCTGGTGAATCTGCTACAGTCGCTTATCGAGACGCTGCTTTTTTATCATCCTGCCGTGTGGTTCATCTCGAGGCGAATCCGGGCCGAGCGTGAGAACTGCTGCGACGACATCGCCGTAGCCGCCGGGGCGGAGCGCTTCAGTTACGCCGAATCGCTGCTGCACGTAGCCCAGCGGTCGCTGGCCGCTCGCCGAGGGCGGTGGTTTGCCTCCTCCTCCGCCCTTGGCGCAGCCGGCAGGCCCTCCCAACTCCGCAACCGAATCGCCCGCCTCCTCACTGGCCCAGCCGAGCAAACCTCCCGCCTCTCACGCTCCTGGCCAATCGCGATGATTGTTGTGCTGCTGGCAACCTGCCTGCTCGTGCCGCTGTCAGTCATGCAGGCCACCGGACAGGATGACGTCGCCGCCAAAACTCGAGAAGGTTTGAACCGAAAGACGGCTCTGGTCGAAGCGGCCAGGACGGTAAAAGGAAAACAACACAAAAGCCTCTTTGGGGCTTTGGCCGGGAAGGCCGACTCACTCGACGCCTGCCATGACATCCTTGTGAAGAATATGCTCGATGGGCGATACGAAGCGGTGCAGGCAGCGTTGAGGCTGCGGGATAAGGCGGGTAAATACGCCTTTCCCGGCTACCGATTCGCAAAACTTCGGGCGCGCAACGAAGGGGCGATCTATTGGCGATTCATACACAGCACGGCGAAACTCCGCTGGGCGAAGACGCGCGAAGCGGCAGAGTTCAGACGACTGGCCAAGTCCTGCACCAATGCCTATGAAGAAGCGTTCCGTTTGGCGCCGTCTCGATTCGAGAAGATGTGCCTCTACGCCCGCTGGCACGAACTTCACGCCTACAAGCGCTACGAGGCCGATTCCAAACTGATGCGGAGCGGTTCACCGCTGGTCCGGACGGCAGAGTCGCCGCCGGCGCAACTTGCCAAACAGGTCGAGGCCGTCCGAAAGGCTGTCATTGAAGGGTTCAAGGGCGTTCAACTCAAAAAACCCCTGACCGCCGAGGCGCAAGCGAAGTTCGTCGAAGTCTTTACGGACGAATACCGCAGATTGGCCCGCGTCGGTCTGCCCGAAGTTGTCTTCAAGGAAATCATTCGGGATATACCTTTATTCCTGACCACCGCCATTGACGAAGCAGAGCTGCGGGATGCCGAAAAGGAGCGCCTGACGCTGCGGTTTTACCTGTGGCAGGCGATCGCCGGCCCCAGGCCGGGACGGGTCGAACGGGAAGTCATCGCCGAACAGATAGACCGGATCGCCAAGAAAATGCAGTCGAAGTACGACGACGCTCTGCCCGCCCACAAACTGTTCCCCGACGGCGTGCACGCCGCCGAGAAGTTCCGTAAGGTCTTCCGCAAATATCGCAACAACCGGTTCGTAGCATACTACAAGCGGGCACTTTGGCGGCACGAGTTCGGCAGGACTCATAAGTATGATAAATCTCACATCGAAGGGCTGGACCCTATATTCGAAGACTACGCCAAGGCCGCACGGAGGGATCTGGACGATTGGGACAGGGAGGAGCCAAGCAGGCGCACGGTCCCGCCCGAAATAGTCGCCGGATGGCTTGAACAGAGAAGGCGCAGCATGCAGATATGGCCGGCGACCGTGTACTTTGTTGCCTTGAACTCATACTCGAGACGCGACAGGCCAATGTTGTTCCAACAGATTCCCGGTATGAAGATTAATAGTTGCGGCGGCACGGTCAACAAGCACGGGATATTTGTGCGGACAATCGGCAAGTGCAAAACCATTCCGGCGCACCCCCGGAAGAAGATTATCTCCGATGTCGAGTCGTGCGAGTCGGCGGCGAAAAAGGCGGCAAAGCAGTTCCTGAAGGCCATCCAGGACGGAGACGTCCAGAAGGTCAAGAACCTGATTGTCGAGGCCCCGCCGCACTGGACGAAGGAGCGGATGACCAAGATGGTCAAGGAACTCCGCGACGAGGTGTACGCCAGGAATCCGCAGCGGCTGACGAATATCCGCGAGACGGCCTTGAAAGGCCTCTGGAAGTGGGCAGCGGTACGCGTCGAAGGCCCGAAAGGGCCGGACGGTCAGTACCTTCTCGTGATCCTGAAGCGCGTCAAGATCAATGACCGCGACCGGAGGTGGCGTGTCTGTCTGGTGGACGATTCCGGCCCGAACGTCCCCCCGCCGCCTCTCAAAACTCTCCTGGAAAAGCACGTCGCCAGGATCACCGGCACCCCCCCCGCGTGGTCGAAGGCTGTGAACGGCCTTGGCTGGCGGGCGTGGCTTGAATCGAGCCGCCTCGAAGTCGGCGAGCCTATCGTGGTCAACATCGAGTTCAAGAACACCACGAGCAATCTGCTGCGGCTGTTCAAGGAAGCGACCGTCTCAAACAGTCTCTACCCGGTGCTCTACACGTCCGACGGTGGAAAAGAGGCGCCCGCCATCTTGCATCTTTCGAAG
>DAOVFI010000641.1 GCA_030673005.1 Planctomycetales bacterium | reverse complement strand
TGTATTGAAGGGATTGGGGATATTTCTGCACCTGATGCGGCGTGGTATCGGGATTGGATTACACAGCCACATCCGGGTTCGTTCGCGCCGCCGTGGGTCCCGGGTTGGGTGTATCTGGGCGCGTTGGGGACTGGTTGCACGCAGAATGACATCTACGATGCGGTGATGGCGAAGGTGACGTATGTGCCGCCGACGCCGACCCCGACACCGACGCCGACGCCCACACCGACAGGGACGCCACCGACAAATGACTGCAACAACTGCACCACCAACGGGACGCCGATACCGGATACGCTCTATTTGCAAATAACTGACAACTGCCGCATGAATGGAGCGCACACCGTTACCTGGGAGAGTGGGTGCATTTGGACAAAATATGTTGCCGGCGAGCATTGCAAAATCGGATGGTATTCAGGAGAGGGAGAGGAAAAGAGAGGGTGGAATGCGTGGACGTGGAAGGCAAGTCCAGAACAATCCTGCACCCACGTTAAGGCGGCGTTTACCAGTTGCGATCCTACCGGAACCTACGCCTACGATTACAACTTGGTATGTTCAGAATGTATCTCGGCGACATTTACAATCTCTTGTTAAAAGGAATATGCCATGTCCAAGTCCACCGAAGCGCACACCGCGATAAAAGCGCGCGCTGCCGCTAATGAGGATTCGTCCGACCGCCTGCGCGCCGCCGAGGTTCGCATCCTCGCCGAATATGAGCGCGTAACGAAACTGCGCGAGACACCCGTGACCATGCCCAACGGCGAAGTCCGTATGCACCAAGTCTGGCCGGAACGCCCCGAACATCACACGAACCCGAACGGTCCGCGCGACACGGAGTTCTATTATCTGAAACCTGACGGAACGCTCATTGCTCAATACGATGACGGGACTCCAATTCCCGACGCCGACCAGCAGGCCCCAAGACCGGTCGGAGAGCACTATCAAAATCAACTCTACTCCCGCGCGCTTGGCGGCGAAGAACGCGATGGGCGAAAAGGTTTTATCCACCCGGACGGCCACTTGCTGGACGCCATGCGGACTAAACGTCACCCGCCCGTTGAGAACCTTCGCCATCACATTCTCCCCGCCCTGAAAGACGACAAGGAGCGCGCGGGCAAGGCGCTTATCGCCGCCGTGAGCAGAGAACAAATCACCGCGAAAGAAGCAAAGGAACTGGTTGATGAGTTCGACCTTGAAACAAAGAATTGACGCTGCGGCCCGCCAGTCAAACCCCGGCGGATGCAAAGGCTGTCAGGATAACGCTGTCGGTCCGACCACAAGACAACTTGCTGAACGGATACCGCGACCAAAAGGGCGGATGCGCGTTCCGGTTCACCGCGTTGGAAAAACAACGCGGCCCCCGGTCAAGTTGCCGCCCGCCAAGCCCCTGCCCCCGGCCCGCGATGTCCCGGA
>DAOVFI010000313.1 GCA_030673005.1 Planctomycetales bacterium | reverse complement strand
CAATGCAGGAGAAACCCGTTAGGATGAGAACCGTCTTATGAGCATAGTCGCCCAGTTTGGCATGCGTACGATCTCTGCGGTCGCCACTTTCGGCGATTTCTGCCGCTTCTGCGGGCGTACGTTCGGGTGGGTGGTTTCGGCGGGACTGGGAAAGCGCAACATCCGCCTGACGGCCCACCAGATGTACGAAGTCGGGACGCGCTCTGTGCCGGTGGTGATGATTACCGGTGCGTTCGTGGGGATGGTCCTGGCGGCACAGTCGGTGCTTCAGTTCAAGGCCGTCGGCCTGGAAGCGAAACTCGGAGCGATCGTCAACCTCTCGGTGGTCCGCGAACTCGGTCCGGTCCTGGCGGCGATCATGCTGACCGGCAGGGTCGGCGGGGCGCTGTCGGCGGAACTGGGAACTATGCGCGTTACCGACCAGATCGGCGCCTTGCGGGCGATGGGCGCAGACCCGATTCGCGTACTGGTGATGCCCCGGTTTCTGGCCTGCACGCTGCTGATGCCGCTGCTGGTTCTGTATGCGGACATAATGGGTATTCTGGGCGGATACTTTATCGGCGTCGGTATTTATCAGATTAACGCCGCGGAGTTCTGGGAACACGCGGCCAGGTCAGTGGAGATGTTCGACATTGTTACCGGCCTGGTAAAGAGCCTGTTCTTCGCCGGTGCAATGAGCCTGATCTGCTGCTGGCGCGGTTTCCGCTGTCGGCCGGGGGCGGCCGGAGTCGGAATGGCGTGTACGGAAAGTTTCGTCGAGTCCTGCATGACCATTCTGGCGATGGACTTCTTCGCCGGCGTGCTGCTTAATACCTTCTATACACTCACCTGGGGCGCCCCGCCGACGCTATAGCACGACAAAGCGGTTAAGTGATAAATATATTGAGAAAAAAACCGTTCATCTGTTTTCAGAAGCCAAAAAAGCATTATGCGGGTCCCCGGCGGGACCTGCGAAGTCTTTTCGAGACGATCGAGAGACCCGCTCGCAGCCGGAATGACTTTTACAACGAGTTGTTAAGGTAAGAGGGACAAAGCAAATGATCGAACTTGTTGCGGCGATTGTGGTTGGCGCCGCCTTTTTCCTGTCGCTGGTCGGGACGGCGCTGGCGAGGAAATTCGCCCTGGCCAGGGGCTTTATTGACAAGCCCGGTCCGGACCGTTTCGGGCGCACGGCGACGCCGCTTCTGGGCGGTGTCGCCATCTTCGCGGCGGTGCTCCTGCCGAGTCTGCTGGTGCTGGTTCTGGCGCGGGTATGGTCGGCGACAGGCGCGCCGGCGTGGCTGCACGAAGACCTGGCCGTTCACATCGGCGGCGTCGTCGAAAAAACGCCGTTGGCGCTGATAATCCTGGGCGGGTGCATGGTTCTTCACGTTGTCGGGTTGATAGACGATAAGAAAAACCTCGGACCCTGGCTCAAACTGGCTGCGCAGGTTCTGGCGGCCTGCGCCGTCGTCTTCATCGGAAGAATCCGCCTGCTGGAGATGGCGGGCGAGCCGTTCAGCAGTATCGCCAGCATTTTCTGGCTGGTGGTGATTACCAACGCCTTCAACTTTCTTGATAACATCGACGGGTTGTCGGCGGGCGTGGCGGCGATATGTTCGGCTGCGCTGCTGGCGGCGGCGGCGGCGTCGGGTCAGTTGTTCGTGGCGGGGTGGCTATGCCTGCTGCTCGGGGCGGCGCTGGGTTTCCTCGTATTCAACTTTCCGCCGGCGAAGATTTTCATGGGCGACGCCGGCTCGTTGGTGCTGGGCTTCATGCTGGCGGTGCTGAGCGTACTGACGACGTACTATCGCGGCGGGTCCAGCGGCGTGTACTACAGCATCTTCGCGCCGGTGGTGCTGCTTGCGGTACCGCTGTACGACACGTTCAGCGTCATCATCCTGCGTATCATCCGACGTCGCAACCCGATGGTGGGCGACCGGCGGCATTTCTCGCACCGCCTGCTCCGGCGTGGGATGACCCAGCGCCGGGCGGTCCTGACGATCTATATCGCAACGGCCGTTACCGCCGCCGGCGCGTCCCTGCTGCCTCACGTTGACCGCATCGGCGCGATACTGGTGTTCGCCCAGACGATCGGAATCGTGCTGATAGTCGCCCTTCTGGAATCCGCCGACGGCAGGGGCGGCAAATGAACGATACCCGAATGCGTCCTGACGCCGAACGTCCGCCCGCCGCTGACGGGCTGCTGGAGACGCTCGCTCTTGCGTGCATCCTGGGCGTCATGGCGGCCAGGCCTTTCGTGGCCGAGACGCCCTTCCGCATCTCGCAACTGATCCTGACGGCGCCCCGGACCGGACCTGTCCCGCACAGGCCGCCGGGCGAACTGCTGCGGGTTTCCTTCGCGATGATCCTGCTGGCGGGGTTTGTCCTGTGGTCGGTCGGGCAGGTTTTTCGGGAGCGGCGCGTGGGGCGGGGTGGGGCGATCTTCGCAGGATTAATCGCCGCCTTTTCGGCCTGGTCGTTCGTCGGCGCTCTGCTGGCGGTGGATGTTCGCGGGGCGCTGACAGGATGGTTTGAACAGACGACGATCCTACTGGCTGCGTTTGCGACGATGCACCTGGCCGCCGAGAGGCGCCGCCGGGGGCTTGTGATTGTGGTGCTGGTCGCCCTGGCCGGGACGATGGGCGTCAAGGCCGTGATGCAGTCAGCCTTTGAAGTGCCGCGCCGGATCGCCGATTTCCAGGCTGATCCCGCCGGACAGTTGGCCCAGGTTGGCGTCTCGCCGGGCAGCCCGCAGGCGAGGATGTTCCAGAGGCGACTATATGACCCGTCGAGTATCGGGTATCTGGGGCTTGCCAACGTGTTCGCGTCGCTGATGCTGATATTGGCGGCTGCTGCCGTCGGCGTGGCGATCGAGAAGTTCAAGGCCGCAAGGCGTTCGCGCAAGTCGAACCCGCCGGCGCGCCGCGATGTCCACCTGCCGACTCTGGCTGCGGCTGCCGCCGTTGTTCTGCTGGTGCTGTCGGCGGGGGCGCTGTTCATGACGCGGAGCAAGGGCGGTATCGCAGCCGGGCTGGTCGCTGCGGTGGCGGGGGCGCTGGTGATGTGGCGACGGTCGTTTTTCGCACGACACCGCCGGAAGTTTTTGATTATCTGCGCCGCCGTGCTGGTGACGGGCGTCTGTGCAGTCGCTGCCTGCGGGCTTGCCCGCGGGTCGCTTCCGAGCCTGAGCATGCAGGTTCGATGGGAGTACTGGGTCGGCTCCGCCGGGATCATTGCCGAATCGCCGGTCTTCGGCGTCGGGCAGGGTAACTTCGGACAGGCGTACCTGCGGCACCGTCTGCCCGCCGCCGCCGAGAGCACCAAAAGCCCGCACAACCTCCTGATGGACGCAGCCACTCAGTACGGCCCGATCGGCGCGGTGGTCTATCTGACGATGCTGGTGTGGATATTCCTGGCCGTTATCAGGCGGAGCGGGTGGCCCGGCCAAATCTTCGACTTGTCCCTGGCACCCCACACGTCAGCCCGGACGTTTTTGCCGAGGCTCAAATGGTGCGTTTTTATACCGATAGTAGTAGGTACGG
>DAOVFI010000405.1 GCA_030673005.1 Planctomycetales bacterium | reverse complement strand
CGCCCCATCAGTAAAACGGCGGCGAGGCAGAAACCGGCGATGAATCCGCCAAGATGTGCCCAGTGCGCCACCGTCGTCTCTGCGCCCAGTGCCGTATAGAACACGTCGAAAGCAATGTAGGACAACACCACCAGCACGCCCCACAAGGCGAAGATCTTACTGGAAAGTCGGAAACCCGCGATCAAGCCCCACCGCATCCATATCACCATGTGGACTTTGTGAATGGGAAACAGCATAAGGTACATCCCGGCCATTCCCATAATCGCCCCGGACGCGCCTAACATCGGCATCGGCATTTCCGCCGCCGCCGCCGACAGGTGCGCCAGACCGGCCGCTATCGCCAGCAGAAAATATAGAACCACCGTAGCGATGTTTCCGACCACCGCATTAACGCGGGAGCCAAAGACCAGCAGGAACAGCATGTTCCCCGCAAGGTGCAGCAGGCCGCCGTGCAGGAATGCATGGGTGATTAACTGGCTGAAGCGGTATCGCCCGAGGCACTGCTGCTCGCCCGTCAGCGCCTCGTATGTCCGCACGTCCAGTTCGTCGTCGGGTACCGTCCCGGCAAGTTCTTCCCGTTTGGCGACGAAGGCCTCGGCGTCGCCGTAGTTGGTCTGATTATAAAAGGCGATTATCCAGTCGGAGTCGGGCTTCGCGTCCCCGCTCCAGAGCATCAGGTTTTTCAACGATCGCATCTCCGTCGAGCCGGACCACTCGTAGGCCCAGAACCAGGCGCTTGCAATGACCGTTACAATCACGATCGCCCACGTCGCGATCGGTTTGCTCTTTCCCATCGCTTCGGAGAAAAACGGGTAGAGTCCGAAAGGTATCAGCCAACTTATCGGACGTATCACATTTTCCGCTCGTGTCTCCATTTCATCGGGGTCCATGTCCCTGGCCGTCACGATGGGTCGGCCCGAACGAATGCGGATGCCGCACCTGACGCAGATCATGGCTTCGCCCGGCAGCGAGTCGCCGCAACTCGGGCAGGATTGAACGCCGCTCGTAGGCGAATCGGGCCTGGCGCCGGCGTCCTGAAGCAAGGCGCCGCAGTTTGGACAGACGGTAACTCCGGATTGGATAATGGTCCGGCAGAGTTTGCAACGGCGCTCGTGTCCATCCCGGTGATCCCGGTCCTTCTCAATCGCTCCGGTCAACAGGCTCCCGCCGATCCCGTCAAAGGAGTCCGAAGAAGCGGACGAGTGACCGGAGACACTTCCTGTCCTGTCCGTCGGGTGGTCCGCCTCCGACATCGACAGCAAGTCTGCCGGCGGAATTATCATCACCGCCCCACACTGCGGGCATCTTCCTTTTTTCCCGGCCTTTTCATCCGAAACGTTGAGCGTCAGCCCGCAGGAGCTGCATTTAAACTCTATCATATTTCTGCCCCTTCATACTGCTATATGTCCTGCATATCACCCTACGACGGGGCGGTTTGGGTCGGTCTCGACGCCGGCGTCAGTGTCCGCTGCAAGGCGCGGGCAGTGTCGAAGTCTTTTTTCGCCTCGTCAATCCTGCCAAGATGCCTGAAAACAGTCGCCCGGAACTCGTAATACTGAGGATTCAGCCTGTATAGTTCAATGGCCCGATTCATGTCCTCCAGCGCGCCGGGCCAATTATTCCGCCAGCCGCGCGCGCACGCCCGCCGATGAAGGCAATCGTGGGATCGCGGATTGATCTCCAGCGCGGCGGTGAAGCGATTCTCTGCCTCTGCGAAATCCCCGGCGTCATAGGCGGCCATGGCGGACTCGTAGCGGTCGTCAAATATCTGGCTGTCGGAGACGGGCATCATGCCCTGAACCTTCTCCAGGCTGAAGCTGATGAGCGGGTCGAGTGAATCCGTCCAGACAAGCGCCAGAAGAATCACTATAAATATCCACGTCGTCCTGCCGCCGAAGGAAGGTTTTAAACCCGGAATAATACACGGCCAGATCTTCGAGCCGTCCAGCGGTGGGATGGGAATCAGGTTAATCGTCGCCAGCATCATGTTGATGAGGCCGACGAGAAACAACATAGAGTGCGCCATAATCATCAGAATCTCGCCCATCTGCCCGAATCGGTAGCAGTGCCGCGTCAGTTGCATCAGGCCGATGCAGACGGCAACGACGATGAGATTGGCGACCGGTCCGGCAAGGCTCGTAATCAGATAATCCCGTTTGGGGCGCTTGAAATTATAGAGGTTAACCAGCACGGGCCTGCCCCAGCCGAAAGGAAGCACAAAGATTGCCAGCGTGCCCAGCGGCGAAAGATGACGCAGCGGATTGAGACTGACGCGACCCTGGCGCCGTGCGAACTTGTCGCCCAGCAGGCTCGCCGACCACGCATGCGCGAACTCGTGGAGCGTCAGGCCGATCACCAGCCCGGGCAGCAGCATAAGAGCCTTGAACAGGTCCATCAGGCCCACTCCTTCTCGTTGAGCATGTCTTCGGCCTGCTGGGCCATTGATGTGTCGAGTTCACGCAGCGGCTCCAGCAGACGCCTGGCCTCGTCGATCGATCCGGTGGCAAAACTGCCGAGAAACCGGTAATAGACCTTCAGGGCTTCTGGGAATTTCGCCCGCTCCAGATGCATTTGCGCCTTCGGCTCGTCGGCCCGGTGTTTTGCCAGCGCCCACAGCGCCATCTCGGCCTGCGGCACGTCCTCCACTTCCAGAAGGAACTCGGCCCGGCGCTGC
>DAOVFI010000437.1 GCA_030673005.1 Planctomycetales bacterium | reverse complement strand
ACAGATTCAGTTTTTCGTCACTGTCGCTTCTTCGCGCGGGCCGGACGTATGAAAAACTGAACCGGCTATATAACGCCATGACCCTGTACAGGTTGTGGGTGGACAGTTTCGGACTGCTCGACCCCGAAACCTCCGACCGGTTGTCCAAAAGGGCCGAGCAGATTGCCGGTGACTATCGCGACCCGCTCAAGACCCTTGCCGACAAGATGACCGTGGTCGAGAAGCGCCTCTCGGAGATCGACAGCGGGCGAGTTACACAGCAGAGGGAGAAGGAAATCGTCGCCATGCTCGACGACCTGATCGCCACCGCCGAGGAAAATGCCAGCAGCCAGGGTCAAGGCAAGGGTAAAGGCAAGGGCAAAGGCAAGGGAAAAGGCAAGGGCAAGGGCAAAGGCAAAGGTAAGGGTCAGGGTAAGGGACAAGGCAGCAAGCCGGGACCGCCCCAGGGGATCGGGATACCGACGCAGGGGGCGCTGGTGAGCCAACTGGTAGGCGGTCCGACGCTCGCGCCACAGGGACTACGCGATATAAGCGCTTCCGACCAGACCGACGATTGGGGACGAATGCCTCCGAAGGAAAGGCAGAAACTCATGGAAACGTTCAAAGAGACGATGCCGGAGCGATATCGCGGAATGATCCGTGTTTATTTCAAGAAACTGGCCTCGGAGGGTAATAGGTAAATATGACCCGCCGATGCTTCATCTGTTGTTTCATTATGCTCTGCGGGGCCGCAGTTGCGGGCGGGCAGTCTCCTGCTGCCGGGACTTCCGCTGAAGGAAGTGCTTTCGACCGCGATGTGGAGGTTGTGGTTGTCGATGGTCGGAAGTTCACGGGCCGGCTCGTGAGCATCAGCAAATCCGAGGCCGTCTTTAAATCCGCCGGTCGATTGCGGAAATTGCCGCTGCGCGACCTGTGGCGAATTCGAGTCGCCCCGAAAAAACAGGATGAACTTATGAACCGTCAGGGCCGGAAGGTGCTCGTCCTGACCAGCGGGGGGATACTCGGTGTCGAGAAAATCAGCCTGTCCGACGATAAAATCAGCCTGGAAAGCGAAATGATCGGCAAGGCGACTGTCGATATGTCGTCGGTGGCGACAATCTATTTTCCGAAGCGATCCCAGCAGGCCGCCGGATTGGAAAAACGCTGTGCCAAAATGAACATCCGCGGCGACAAGCAGGACTATCTGATAGCCGAAGACGGAAAAGGCAATTGGATTCCGGTTCCGGGCGTCCTCAAGTCCATCGACCCGCGCAAGGTGAAGTTCCAGTTCAACCAGACCGACCGGACGGTTTCGCCGGAGTTTGTCCGAATAATCCGATTGGCCCGCATTCCGGGCAAATCGACCGAACCGCGGGGTCGCATAGTGGGCGTGGATGGTTCGGTCCTGCCGTTCACCTCGATTAAATTTTCCGCCTCGAAACTGTCCGTCTCGACCGACGACCTCAAGGATGCCGAAGTGAACCTCTCGGCCGTGGCTGAAGTACGTTTCCGCTCAGACAGATTCGCCTACCTGTCCGACCTGAAACCGGTCAAGGTTGCCCAGTCCGGTCTTTTCGACCTTGTTTTCCCGTACCGGCGCGATCGCAGTTCGGCCGGCAGACCGATGCGCATGGGTAAAGTTACCTACGCCAAGGGTATTGGTATGCACAGCCGATGCGAATTGACGTATGACCTGGGCGGCAAATTCATCACCTTCGCCGCAATTGCCGGTATAGACCAGGCCGGCGGTGATCGCGGAAACGCAACGCTGAAAATCCTCGGCGACAGGAAAGACCTTATCAAGCCTCTGAACCTTACAAGCGGAGCCAAACCCACGCCCGTCCGCTGCGACGTTACCGGAGTAAAACAATTGACTATACTGGTCGATTTCGGCGCCGACGGCATCGACGTCGGCGACCACGTGGACCTGGCCGAAGCAAGGTTGATAAAGAAATAGTAACAGTTCAGCGGTTTGCAAAGATCTGTTGAGTCAGCCGCGTCAGCGGCGTCTTTCTTAGCCACGGGCGCCAGAGTTCCCAAACGACCTTTTGGTCGTTTGGGGACTCAAGCCCGTGGAAAAGGAATCACCGACAAATGTAAGCCGCGTCAGCGGCGTCTTAACATCCGCAGACCATAATGCCAATAGCCCCGAAGGCGCCCCGATGAGGCTTACGCTCCAGGTTCGTCCGGTGGTGTCGGTAAAGGTTTTCATTCTTGGAACTCCTGTTGTGCCCGAGTAGGATCAGAAGCATGGGGAGCAAGAAGGCAAGCTGGCTCAATCACTTCAAACCTGGTCCTCTGTGCGACCAGTGTGGCTCGAACATGCGCTTCGTCCCGTCCCTGGCGAATACACTTAGATTGCTTCTGAACGTGTTGACGGCACTGCTGTTTGTCAATGTCATTCCTGTGCGCTATCGCTGCCCGA
>DAOVFI010000239.1 GCA_030673005.1 Planctomycetales bacterium | reverse complement strand
ACCCCGCCCGGCAGGGTCATCTCGTTCATGAAACGGTCCTGGCCTTCCCGGATTACCATGTGGTTGCCGTGGGTGATTTTAAGTTCCCGAAGCTGCGGCTTTCCACGCTTTCCTTCGGACCAGGAAATCCGAAGCCCCCTGCCGAAGATGTCGGCCTCCCTGGAATAGACGCGGATACGCCCGGCCGACCGGATCATCAGCAGGTCGTTGTCGAAATAGACCACGTCGTCGATGAAAATCTTGATTGCCTCGTCCGGTCTTTCATCGAGCGGCAGTCGTTCAGCAGTAGTGCTGCGGTCCATGACGATCCGGACGTTGCCTTTCAATTCGCCGTTGACGATCTTCGTCTGCCCGCCGACGTCCTTTGTTGTAACAATTCCCCTCTCGGCGCGGAGAATGCTTATCTCCCCGCCGCGAAGGAACCACTCGACCATCGGCTCGGTCAGATAGAGTTTATCGCCGACCTTTTCCGATTTGCTGAACGAGTACTTGGCGCGCAGGCGATGGTCCTTGTCATGCTGATAAATCACCCCTCCCCGGACGGGAGAAATCCGCCCCTCGACGCCGGGAATCTTCGAAGGCTGACCTGTTTCAGGCGTGTCAGGAGGAGTGAACCGCCCCACCTTCGGAAGAAATCTTTCGCTGGCCAGATAATACGCCAGAAATGCCAGCAGCAGGACACCAAACGTCACAAGCACTATGGTTATTCGTCTTTTCATTGAATCTATAATACCCACAAACGCCCCGATGGGGCTTTAATGAATAATACATCAAACCGTTCCAACAAGACAACGCGGGATAAAACATACAGGTAAAAATTGAATGTCGAATAACGAACACTGAATCCCGCGTTGCCAATCTAATCCCTATTCCCTATTCCCTAGTCCCTGTCTTTCTACTGGTATCGTTTCATAATACGGTCCCACTGTCCGGTGTGTTTGAGGATATATTCAATTGCTTCTCGGACCGCCCCTTCTCCGCCACGGGCGTCTGTTATCAGCGCCGCCGTCTGGCGGACTTCGCTGACGGCATTGGCCGGGGCGATCGGAAATCCGCAACGCCGCATCAATGGCAGGTCCATCAGGTCATCGCCCATAACGGCTGTCTGCCCATCGGTCATTTTCAGTTCGGCAAGGACCGATTCGTATGCCGGCAGTTTCTCCTTTTCGCCGAGTTTGACGAGTGAAACGCCGATCTCCGCCGCCCGGTGAGTAACGGCCGGGGCGCTCCTGCCGCTGATTATCGCTAACCGCTTGCCGGCGCGCTGCCAGTATTTCATCCCCGCGCCGTCCAGAACGTGAAAACATTTCAACTCGCGCCCGTCGGCGTCGAGCATGATCCGCCCGTCGGTAAGAACGCCGTCAACGTCCAGTATTAGAAGTTCAATCCCAGCCGGTGGTTTCGCCATCTCGTTACACTTTTCCACGACGTTGTTTAGTAGTCAGTAGCCGGTAGTCAGTAAAAACGGGTCTAATCCACTGGCTACGGCGTGGCAGGCGGGCTACCGGCTACTTTTTTTCTCCCATTTGTCCCCGCCCCAGCGCCTTCAGCTCCATCAGGTCCTGCACGTCCAGCAGTCCTACCGGGCGACCATCGTCGTCCACGATCGGCAGTTCGTCGATGCGGTACTTATTCAGGATTGCCATCGCCTCGCTGGCCAGTTCGCCTGCGCGGATTCGCTTCGGGTCGCGGTGCATCACTTCGCGTATGGGCCGGTCCATTAATCTACCGTCCCGGTCGTCTATCGACAGCCGACGAAGGTCGGCGTCGGTGAAAATACCGCTTAACCTGCCATCGGCATCGACCAGCAGCAGTGCGCCGGCCCGGCGTTCGATCTTCTCGGCGTCGGTAAGCGCCTCCCGCACCGTCAGGTTCTCTCGTGCTACGGGCAGACGTTCGCCTTTCCGGACGGTCATGGACTCCTCGACCCGCAACAGCCTTCTTCCCAACTCCCCCGCCGGGTGAAACGTGGCGAATTCTTCCGGCGAGAATTTTCTCATGTCCATTACCGTCAAGGCCAGCGCATCGCCCAGGGCGAGCATGCAGCCGGTCGAGGCCGTGGGTGCCAGGCCAAGCGGGCAGGCCTCATCGACGTCCCCGTAATTCAGGACTATGTCGGCGTGTCTGGCCAGGGGCGAGTCATCAAAAGCGGTAATCGCCACCAGCCGCGCCCCGCGGGCTTTAAGATGGTCCACCAGGCGAACGATCTCCTCGGTCGCGCCGCTGTGCGAGAGGATAATCACGACGTCGTCGCGGCGGACGCGCCCCAGGTCGCCGTGTAGGGCCTCGACAGGATGCAGGAAGATGCTCGGCGTGCCCGTCGATGCGAGCGTGGCGGAGATCTTCTGCGCGATGATGCCGGCCTTTCCGATACCGGTCAGGACGACCGAGCCGCCGCATTTATAGACTGAGCCGGCCGCCGAGGCAAAATGCTCGTCAATCCTGTCGGCCAAATCGCCGATGCACCGGGCCTCAGTCGCAAGGACATTGCGGGCCAGGTCGAGATTAGCAGACGGTTCAGACATTCCAGTTCAGATATTATCGCTTGCCGATTCGGCGGCGGTCAAGTAATAAGGAGGCCATGGGCCCGAATACCCTTTATGGAATCGGACTGATTGTCGTGCCGTTGCTGTTGAGCCTGACGCTTCACGAGTACGGTCATGCTCGGGTGGCGATGGCCTTCGGCGACCACACCGCCAGGCTGGAAGGCAGAGTCTCGCTCAACCCGCTGGTGCACCTGGACCCGATCGGGACGATTTGCCTTTTCTTCGGACCGGTCGGATGGGCCAGGCCCGTCCCGGTCAATCCCGACAACCTTTATCCGCGCAGAAAGGCCGAAATCTGCGTCTCGCTGGCGGGTGTCGGTATGAATCTGCTGCTGGTCGTCTTAGGCGCCGTCGCGCTGAATGTCATGGCGGCTGCCGGCGTATCGGTTGATCCACGTTCCTCTTCGCCGCCGACGACCGTCGGTATCGGCGCTTTCATGCTCTCGTACCTGATGATCATCAATCTGGCGATGACGGCCTTCAACCTGATCCCGCTCTTTCCGCTCGACGGCCATCACGTCGTCAGAGAATTGCTCCCGCCGGCCAAACGTCGAGGTTTCATGGAATTCCAGGTCCGCTCGGGCAAGATGCTGCTGTTCGGGCTGCTCATTCTGCCGTGGCTGATCGGTAAAATCACCAGCAGAGTAATCCTGAACCCCATCGGGCTGTTCCTGGGCACAATTATCTGGCCGACAATAAAGATGCTGCTGGGCTCCAGGGCGGAAATACTGTTCTCCGACGCCTGGGGCCACTACGCACCTTATCTGCCCTGGGGGTAAAAGTGAAGAGAATGTCGAACCTGCCTGCCGGCAGGCAGGTGTCGAATGAGGAATTACGAATTTAGAAGTAACGAATTAAAAAAGAAAATGTCGAATGAGGAATTACGAATTACGAATTTCGAAGTAGCAAAACGATTTGTCCGTTTTTTACTTCGTACTTCATAATTCCTCATTCAATATTCATTATTCCCACCCCCCCACCGTTGGCTTGACATTGGTGTATTCGAGCGAATAGATTCTCAACAGCATCAAAAGAAAATTTAACGGAGATTATGACAATGAGATCGCTTTCGGGCATACAACCTTCGGGCCGGCTGCACCTGGGCAATTATTTCGGTGCGATTCGACAGTATCTGAAATTCCAGGACGAGGGAAACCAGTGCTTCTATTTCATCGCCAACTACCACGCCCTCACCAGCATCCAGGACAAGGCCGAGTTGGAGCAAATCACCCTTCACGTAGCCACGGCCTACCTGGCATTGGGAATCGATCCGGAAAGGAGCATCTTTTTCCTCCAGTCCGACGTGCCGCAGGTGACGGAATTCGCCTGGATTCTCAACTGCGTCTGCCCGGTCAGCATGATGGAAAAGGCTACCAGTTACAAGGACAAGATCGCCAGGGGCCTGGCCGCCAATATGGGCCTGTTCGATTATCCCGTCCTCCAGGCCGCCGACATTATTATCTACGACTCGAACGTCGTTCCCGTCGGACAAGACCAGAAGCAGCACGTGGAGATGACGCGCGACCTGGCGATTAAGTTTAATCTCACCTTCGGGGAGGTCCTGGTCGTGCCGGAGGCGTACATCGTCCCGGAAGTCGCTGTCGTGCCGGGACTTGACGGGCAGAAAATGTCCAAGAGTTACAATAACACCATCGAGATATTCCAGACCGCCAAGGCTACGAAAAAACGCTGCTCGCAGATCGTTACAGATTCGACGCCGCTGGAAGAACCGAAAGACCCGGACAATTGCTCGGTCTTTGCCCTCTTAAAATTGCTGGCTGAGCCCGCCGAGATCGAGGAGATCGAAAAGAAATACCGCGCCGGCGGTTACGGATACGGTCATGCCAAGAGTCGCCTCGCCGAAATGATTAACGACCTTTTCGCCGAGGCGCGCGAAAAATACGTCGAACTTGAAAAGAATCCCGATTTCATCCGCGACGTCCTCCGTGAAGGCGGGCAAAAGGCGCGCGAAGTCGCCGAA
>DAOVFI010000563.1 GCA_030673005.1 Planctomycetales bacterium | reverse complement strand
ACACACGACAGTTCGCAAAACGCCAGCGGACGTGGTTCAGGCGATTCAGAGACATCCGCCGGATAGACGTAGCCGAGGATGCCGCCGTCGAAGACATCGCCGAAAAGGTGATGAGGGAAATGTCTAATGACCATTAATAGTTGTAGGGTGTGCAGGTTCTTTTCCCTGCACCTGTCTGCCGACAGGCAGGCACCGAAAGCCATTTGCTAATCGCGGTGTGCAGGAAACAGAACCTGCACACCCTACTAACTAAATGCACATTAGTCATTTTCGCCTGTTCTTGTTGTCGAGGCCTTCAATGAGTATGGTTATCCACGATGGGTGTTGAATTCACAGTTGTCAGTATCGGCGCACTTTCGAGCAATCCGTTCTGGTCGGAGGGGCCTGCCGTTCGGACTGCTCATGCGACCACGACGCTGGTCCGTGACGGCGAGCGTCTGATTCTCGTCGATCCGTCGCTTCCTGCGGCGGCGCTTGAGGCGCGCCTGTTTGAGCGGACCGGCCTGAAGACCGAAAGTATCACCGATATTTTCTGCACGACGCTCCGGCCGACACATCGGAGAAGTATCGAGGCGTTTGAAAATGCCCGATGGGCTTGCGACGAGCGGGAATTAAACGCCTATCGTCAGCATCTCGAGGGAATGAATGAGTCGGCCGAGCGGCTGGACAGGGAGATCAAATCGGCACTGAATGCGGACTTGAAAACGCTGGAGCGGTTTGTCCCAGCGCCGGAGAAATTGACCTCTGCCGTTCATTTATATCCGCTGCCGGGCGCTTCTGTCGGCTCGGCGGGGCTGCTGCTGGCCGGGGCGATTCGGACCGTCCTGGTCGCCGGCGATGCTGCCGTTACATCCGATCACGTCCTGGCCGGGCGTGTCTGGTCCGGCTCGACCGACACCGAGTCCGCCACCGAAAGCCTTACAGACCTGATCGAAATAGCCGACGTAATCGTCTGCGGGCACGACAATTACATGCTCTCGCCGACGTACTGGATGAGATAGTGTACCCGAAGATGAAGAAAAGTATCCTGAAACAGGCGGGTCTGCTGTGAGGTCGTTCACTCATACGCCTTGGCATCATATCGGGCTTATGATGTATAATAATTGACGTGCGGAGGTAAAGAAAAGACATGAGAAAATACCTAGTCTTGATTGAGCAGGCAGACGACGGGAAGTATGGAGCGCACGTCCCGGACCTTCCAGGATGTGCCGTGTGTGGTTACGATACGCCTGGCGAAGCTCGCGACTCTATCGCTACGGCAATTGACATGCACATCAAGGATATAATCGAAGACGGTCAGCCTGTGCCGGAACCTGTAACGCGGGGGGATTATGTTGAAACATCCGCCGCATAGGTAAGGCCTTGAACGTTTAAGAAATACCCGGCAATACGGTCATACGGAAAATATCGGATTAAGCCTTGGGGAGTTATTTATGCGAATAATCGGAACATACTTGTCGTTCGTCGCCTTGTTCATTGGCGCCGCAGTGCTTTGCTCCTGTAGCAAGGGCGGGACACGCGGCAAAGGCGGGACGACTGTTACCAAGATCGAGCGGAAGATCGCTCCGGCCCTTCTCCGTGACGAAAAAGGAAACACTCTGAAGTCGCCCTATGCCGAGAACATCACGTTCGCCAACGCGACCGTTCGTCCCAACCCCGAGGACGACGACGAACTGCTGATCGAACTGGACGTCGCCAATAACGGCCCGAAAACCGTTACGAAACTCCAT
>DAOVFI010000259.1 GCA_030673005.1 Planctomycetales bacterium | reverse complement strand
GACAGCGGCGCCGCCGCCGACATCGCCCAGGCGACCGAACTTGCACGGAAGATGATCCTCGAATGGGGAATGAGCGAGAGGCTCAGTTTCGTCCGCTACACGCCGCACCCGCAGCGAAGTTCGATGATCGATCTGGGCGCGAAGGAATACTCCGAAAAGACGGCAGAAGTAATCGACGAAGAGATTAAACTCATCATGGACGCCGCATACGCCGACGCACGCGAGATGCTCCAGTCCAATCGCGATAAGGTCAAGGGGATAGCCAAGGCCCTGCTCAACTACGAAACGCTCGACGCCGATGACGTAAAGAAGATCATCGCCGGCCAGACGCTGGACAAACCTTCGATAAACGAACTACTCGATCGCGAGGCGTCCAAAACCACTTCGACCCCGCAGAAGCAAACTCTTCCCGACGCCGACAAGGCCCCTGACGCCGGGGCAGTGCCGGAACCGGGGTAACGTTGGGACAAGCCCCGGATTCCGGAATCCCGGGTCCGGTCATTGTATTGACCGGGCTTACTTTGCAGGAAATTACTCATCACGACTCCGGAAGGAGCGACATCGGGCGCAAAGGCAGGCAGTTACGGCATGAAAACCATCGGCATACTGGGGGGAATGGGACCTGAAGCAACGATTTCTTATTACGCCTGTATCACCAGAACCTACTACCAAAGATACGGAGACTATGCCTATCCCCAAATCATCATTTACAGCCTGAGTTCTCAGGACATCATTGGCGGGCTGAGCCTGAGTCGTCAGAAATCCGTCGATGCGGTTGGCGACGAATCCGAAGTGTCTGCCAGGGTTAAAAACGCCATCGAGAAGTTACATCTGGCAGGAGCCGACTTTGTTATAGCAGCATGTAATACCGTTCACGTCGTCTTCGACGAAGTCGCCAAAGACATACCCATTCCCTGGATAAGCATCATGGACGTTACGGCCGAGTCGATAAAAAAAGCCCGACTGAACAAGGTGGGCCTGCTGGGCAGCGTCCTTACCATGACCGAGGGATTTTATGAAAAGGCCCTGGTCGGACATGGCATCGAATGTCTCACCCCCGGCCCCGAAGACCGGGAAAGGATAAACGACATCATTTTTTTCGAGTTGGTCGTCGGTCAGGTGAAAAAGGATTCCCGCCTCTTCATTGTGGACTGTATAGAGAAGTTGGCCAAGCGCGGCGCGGAGGGTATCGTTCTCGCCTGTGCGGAACTGCCGTTCTTGATCCGCCCGAATGACATAAAGCTACCGCTATTCAACACCGTTAATCTGCATGCGCGAAAGGCGCTCGACCTGGCGGTCAATGCCGACAGGCCTTGATCTGCCTTGACCGCATCCGGCGCTGCCACGGCCAAGCCTCACTGCGTTCGGCTTGACCGTGCCACCAGTCCAGCCGCTCCGATAAGAAAAATCACAAGGGCCGTCGGTTCGGGCATTGGCTGTGTGCCCTCGCCCCAGTCGCCCAAAACAATGTCCAGGTCGTCCTGTCCGACGAAGCCGTCGGCGGACGGATCGGGCAGTGAACCCGCTGTAACAGTCGCGCCCCAGTCGCCCAGGACGATGTCCAGATCGTCCTGTCCGACGAAACCGTCGGCGTCCAGGTCGCCCAGAAGCATTACCTTGTAATAGAAAGCAGTCGAGCCGAACAGGACGTCGGCGCCAAGGCCGTAATTCTCGATAAACACCTCGATGTCCTCGGTGAACGGGACGTAATCGGAAACCAGCCATCGGTACTGATCCGTCCGGACGTAACTGTCGCCCAGGTCGGCGAAGTTCATCCGCAGCAGGCCGTGGTAGGGGCAAATGCCGGAATACGGGTCCGGCACGTCCCCGTCGTCGGATTGTTCTGCCACGTGATTGTAGTAGTACCCGCCGTTGTAGGCGTCTTCCAGACCGGTGCCGTAGATGGTCTCGCCGCCGTCGATAACAATCACGTCGTCGCCTTCGAGTATGTTACCGTTTGTGCCGTCGCGCTGAACGTACAGCAGGTTGCCGACGTAGTGTCCGCGACCGGTTGCGCTCAGTAACTGATGATACTCCTGCCCGACGCCGGTGGTCTGCTCGTTATAGACGGCGTGGAGATAACCTGCCCGCGAGGTGACGGTTTCCGGCTCGTATTCGACCGCGGCCGAATCTATCCCGACGGCAGAAGCAGTGGAGTTGTACAATTCCACCACAGCGCCGTCGCGGAACGGCATCGGCCAGTAACAATAGAATCCGTCGTTGCCGTCGGTACCTATCGGCAGCGACTTATAGGCGACGCGTTCGTGGCCGGCGCCGAAGAAATGCGCCACAGGCACGTCAATGGCGTTCTGCGTGTCGCCGTCGTATCGCACGCGGAGCCTCAGGCCGTCCAGTTCGGCGTCGGTCGCGCCGTCCATCCTGACGTTCAGACGCCTGATTATCCCGTTGCCGGCAGGACTCGCCAGCGTCAACGAACCGCCGGGGGCGATTGCAGAACCGCCCGTGTTGAGCACGACGGACGTGGGACTGCTTCCGGCGGGGTTCTGCCCGACGTTGCCGATCATGCTCACGACGCTGTCCCGGGCCGCCTGCTGCTGCGTTGTCAACGCGCCGTTGTAAGGCGTCAGGCCCGCAGCCGACGGCAGGAGGTGGTAACTGTGCTGGTAATAATTCCTCACCACCGTTCCGTCGGCCCGAAGGTTGTTCGACTCAATCTTCAACGACTGGGCGAAAACGATCGGTTCGTAACTGACCTGCCCGCCGAGAAGGGTCCCGACCAGCGGGTCCTGAAAATATCCGTACGACCCGCCCAGAAACGCATCGCTGTCGGTATCGATCACCGTCGTCTCGTCAATAGTCATCTTCAGAACGAATGCCTTGTCGGCGGCGGCGTGCGGCATCCAGAACCGCGTCAGGACGCCCGGACCTTCTATCTCGGCGACAATGGTGGGAATGGACGGCTCGGTCTGTTGGCTGCTGTCCTGATAGCCGGTCGGCCAGAGGTAGTGGTTGAAGTCAAGATTCCCCCCGGACCGGTCATAACTGCTGGCCATGCCGGCGACGATACCGGTCTTCGCGTCCGGCAGCGACGACCATTCCGACAACGCCTCGTACCCGTGAGCCGCGCCGGTCGAAACCGAAGCGCAAAGCAGCGCCCCGGCCAGGAAAAACCCCAACCGAAATTGTAACCTCACGACAGTTCCTCCTTCCAAAACACCAAAGATGGAAATGATCCCGGGGCACAGTAAAAAAATCACTTTATATTATATTTTATCACATTTCGGAGATATGACAATTGGAATCGTACGGAGTAAAAATCAGTATCCCATGTCTGCCATCGTCGGCTATAATGATTATATTATTCCGACTATGAGCGATTTTGTCGAGCAAGGAGATTGTGATGTCGATTGCTACATCCCACGCATACGTGGAACGAGTTGAAGGTCGTGCCGGCGAACGAGCCGTGATAAAGGGAACCCGCATACCTGTCTGGACAATCGTAGAGTGCTATCAGTCGGGACTGACACCGGAGGAGATCTTGGCGCATTACCCGCAACTGACTCTGTCACGTGTCTTTGACGCACTAGGTTATTATGACGACAATCGTCAGGAGATTGAGAAGGATCTGGCCGCCAACCGCCCCCCAGAGAATCGCGAATCATGATCGAGCAAAAAGAGACGGTCCATAGCGTCAAATTGTACTTTGACGAGGACGTCTCGTCCGTTCTTGCGGCTCGCCTTCGAAAAGCGGGCTGGGACGTCCTGACCACGCATCAGGCCAGACGGTGCTCCGATGACGACCTGAATCAATTGCTGTACGCATGACAAGCCCGGAATTTCGAAAAGGAGA
This sequence comes from Planctomycetales bacterium, assembly GCA_030673005.1. GTDB lineage: Bacteria > Planctomycetota > Phycisphaerae > SM23-33 > SM23-33 > DAOVFI01. Next base: position 425 of record DAOVFI010000259.1, on the reverse strand, counting down.
ATGAATTGCCGGTCGCTCTCGAAGAAATCCTCCATTCACATAAGAGCCGCCGGGCGGTGGTGATGGGGATTCTGAACGTTACGCCGGACAGTTTTTCCGACGGGGGACGATTTTTCGCCCCAGCCGCGGCTGTCGCCCAGGCCCGACGGATGGTCGCTCAGGGCGCCGGCATTATCGACATCGGGGCCGAATCCACCCGCCCCGGTTCCGAAGCCGTTACGCCCGACGAGCAGATCCGCCGACTCGAACAGGTTCTGCCGGAGACTGTCAACCTGGGCGTTGTCGTAAGCATCGACACCACCAGCGCCGCCGTCGCCGAATTTGCCCTTGATGCCGGCGCACAAATTATCAATGACGTCTCCGCCGGTCGGGACGACCCGGACATACTCCCGCTTGCGGCTTCGCGCCAGGCAACCGTAATCCTG
>DAOVFI010000199.1 GCA_030673005.1 Planctomycetales bacterium | reverse complement strand
TTTGAACAGGAAACGGTCCAGTTGCGCCTCCGGCAGCGGGTATGTGCCTTCAAGTTCGATCGGGTTCTGCGACGCCAGCACGAAGAACGGCTCCGGCAGCGGGCGAGTCCTGCCCAGCAGCGTTACGTTCCGCTCCTGCATCGCCTCAAGAAGCGCCGACTGCGTCTTGGGCGATGCGCGGTTAATCTCGTCGGCCAGCAGGATATTGGTGAATACCGGACCGGACTGGAACGTCATCTCGCGCTTTCCGTCAGGCGTTTCCTGAAGGATGTGCGTGCCGAGAATGTCGCACGGCATAAGGTCCGGCGTGAACTGGACGCGATTGAAAGAAAGGTTCATCAGTTCGCCCAGCGCCTTTATCATGGCCGTCTTTCCAACGCCCGGAACGCCTTCCAGCAATATGTGCCCCCGGCTGAGGACGCCCACCAGCACCATCCGGTGCAGTTCGTTCCGGCCCAGGAGAATCGCATCGAGTTGTTGGAGCACTTTATGCGCCAGTTCAACGGCGGGCGCAATTTCCTCCGGCTGGGGAATCGTCGTTTGTGTGTTGTCCATGTAAAAGTTCCTTTGGAACGATCGTTTAATGGGTGCCATGTTTTCGCTTGAAGCGTAGCGTAAAGCGTAAACATGCACTTTCGTACGTATGCGTATAACGCAACGTCAGACATGCTTACCCGCTTCGCGTGAAAGCATGGCACCCATCAATTTAAGTTTGACGAAGTTACTCGTCTTTTCGTTTAAAATATCTCCTTATCGTGCCTCTGTGCCTCGGCAGGATCGTATGAGTATGGGCGGCTCCGCTGCCGGCGGCGGCGGTTTTCAGCGCACCTGTCCGGGGGTCGATCCCGGTCTTTCCGACCTGCGGGGCGCCCGAGCTGAGGCCGAGCAGTCTGCTGTCTTTCAGCGCCGCCAGGGACGCCTTCGGCAGGGCTTTTTCCTTGAATTTGGCCCCTTGCGGGTCGGACTCATTCTTCCAGGTCATCGGTGCGTCGCCCCGACCTCTGGTTATACCGCCCCGACCCGGACAACTCCTGCACCATGCGTCCACCAGTTCCGCTACCGGCATGCCTTCGCCTTCGCCGCCTTCGCCGTTCTCTTCCAGAAAATCGGCCAGACCCTCGCAGTCGTAGTCGCCAAGTTCCTCGTTCAGGCGAACCATCTGCCCGTCAATCAGCCCGGCGTCGCACAGATTATCCAGCATCTCGCCGATTTCGCCTTTGCGCCCGGCGAGTGCGTCGGCGAGTTCTTCAAGTTGTTCGGGAGTAAGCGAGCCGTCCTCACAGGCGTCCTGCAATTGCTCTGACAGTTTTTCGGCGAGGGCGTCGTTTTCCTGGCAGGCCTTCTTGACCATCTCTGCCAATTCCCCCATCGCCTCGGCGGCGGTCTTGCCGTCCATTTTGCCGAGGTCCTTCTTCAGACCTTCCGCCAGCGCCTGGGCCTTGGTGAGTTTTTCGGTTTGCGAGACGGCTTCTTCGGCGGCTTCATCGGCTTTTTTAGCGGCCTGGTTTTCCATGTGGTCCAGCGCTTCCCACGTCCTGGCCGGCCCTTCGCCGGATGCGTTCGCCTCGATCTGCTCGAGTTTCTCCTTCAGTGTCCGGGCCTTTTCGGAATCGATTATGTCTTCTTCCCTGAGCGTCTCGATCTGGGCGGCCAGGCGGTCGGCCTCTTTGCCGATGTCGAGCGAATGTCTGTCCTGCATCGAGGCGAAGCGCTGTGGTACGGCGAAACCTATTATGACGAAGACTACTCCCGCCGCCAGCAGCGCCAGTGTCTTCCTGCCGCGCCATCGCAGGGACGGGACGGAGATACCCGGCATCCGTTGCCGCCATTGACCGATGTCGGCGCTCTCCGACGCCATCAGCAGCCCGCCGCACCTGCTTTGCCCGTCCAGCAGCGCACGGACGGCGGAGGTTTTCGGTATGCGTCTCCGCGCCGCCAGCCCCGCAAGGAACAAAACCGGCCCCAGGCCGAGAAATCCCCACAGCAGCTGCACCCTTGGCACGCCCGCCGCCGCTCGCAATACCAGCACCGACGTGCCCCATGCAAACAACCATACCGCCGCTATGCCAAGAAAAAACTTCAGGAAGAACAACCACGCCACCTTCGACTTGAATTCGCCAATGGCCTCGTCATGTGTATCCATGATGCCCCTCGAATCGCACGATCGACAAGCCCGATCGCAGAAAACGAAACCGCAACTTGACATAATACTACCAGAAACCCGCACTTGTTGCCACGTGAATTATCACGCTTGGGCAAAATGTGTGCGATGGGTGCCGTGGTCGAGGTGTTTGCCTGTCCCCAGTGGGCGACCACGCAGTAGTCTGTAACACGTAATTTGATGGGTGGCACGGTCAAGCGAGGTTGAGGTCGTAAGACCTCGATCTCGCTTGGCCGTGGTGCGGCTTTCATCACGGCCAAGCCTCACTTCCTGCCTTCGCCAAGGCTTCGGCAGGCAGGCGTTCGGCTTGACCGTGCCACCCATGTTCATCAATTTGCCTGTTACAAAGTGGAGATGTTAACCGATTGTCCTGGACAGTCGGTCCTTGTGGTAGTCCAGGCGCTGCTGCGGCGTCATTTTGGCGAAGTCCGGCAGGCCGTCGGGACGTGTGGGCCAGGAGACGTTCGTATCCACCGTCGGCGGGGCGGTCGGGGCGTTTACGACAGCGGGTTTTCCGGGCGTCTTCGGGATGCTTGTCGTCCTGTCCGTCCCGCCGTAACTCGTTACGCCGCCAGTCAGTTGCATGTCTTCTTCCAGCGGTCGATGCGGTTTTACGCCCAAGCCGGCGAGCACGCCGTGGTAGGCTTTGGTCGCCTCTTCGGGTCCGACCTGCCCGTCGGCGATCCAGCGGAGGAACTGGATAAACGAGAGTTGGTGTTCGGCGTTGTTTATCTTCCTGCCGAAGAGGGCGGCCTTGGCGCCGTGGGCTTTGGCCTCGGCCAGCAGTTTAAACGCGTCGTAAGTCGTTCCCGACGAGCCGCCGAGGATACCCGGCACCAGGTGCGGGTCGTATTTTGCAAGTTCTTCCATCGCCGCCGGCCCGGGATACGGGATTTTCAGGAACAGCGGTCTGGCCGACGCCGGCACGCCGGCAAGCGCACGGGCAATCATGTCGTTGAGAAAGCCGCCCAACTGTTCGGCCGGGATGGGATTGACCATCGCGTTCGGCGTGAAGACCTCGAGAAAGTGGCGGAAGCCCTTTTGTTCCGCCTCGATGCGGAAGGCCTTATAGGCTTCGAGCATCGCGCGGTCCAGTTCGACGTCGTTGTTAAACGTCATGCTGAACAGGCCGAGGTTCGCGCCGAGATGCCGGTCGGAGATGTCGCAGGAGGTCTGCCCGCACTGTGCGTGGTCCAGCACCGCCGTGCGGAAGGGCCTGGCCGGGACCTGCGGGTAAGTCGCGCCGCGGGCGACGTGGATGTCGGTCGTGTCGTTGGCGCGGATTGCGGGCGTTACGGTCGAGCCGTCGAAAATACGCTCGCGGATAGTCAGTATCTCGTTGGACGAGACCGACATCAGCATTATGTCAATCAGCCCTTGGGCGACGTTTCGGCGGATGTTGTCGCGGTATTCCGCCAGCGAGCGAAATTCGCCGTCGGCGTGTTCGGGGCTTCTGCCCGGTGCGGCTATCCCGAATGCCATGTCCGCGTCCTTGGCGTCGGCGAGAATGAACGCATTCGAGTTCGGGTTCGAATGAATATCCGCGAGTTTTTCATCCAGAGATTTCATAGTTAGCACTCAGCGATCAGCGTTCAGCATTCAGCATTAAACATACAGGTGGGTGCCATGCCTTCACGCGCAGCGCAGCGAAGCGTGTAGGCATGTTTTTGCTGGACGACATGTTTACGCCCTCCGCTTTGCTGCGGGCGAAAACATGGCACCCATCATTTTTGTTACGGTCCACCGGATACCTTCACGATTTTATCTGTTATGATTCGTACGAGTCGTTCGATTTCGTCTTCCATTGCTCGTTTGCGGACGGTTTCGGAACTTGAGCCGAGTCCTTCAGCGCCGGGGATTTTCCGTCCGGCGACTGTGGTGGGGAAGGGTCCGGCCGAGGTCGGTATCGGCTGGGGCTGACCGGCCTGCGAGGGCAGGCCCGCGATGCCGTTGCCGCGCCCGTGTCCGTCGGCGTCGGGCGTGTGCTGCGGAATCGCAACAGTTGAAAAGCCGCGCATAAATTCGTCGCTGCCGGCAAGAACGCACGCCTCCGGATTACTTTCGTGCGTTCGCAGACATTCCAGCCGGGGATCGGGAATGCCCATCCCTTCCTTTATATCGAGCAGTTCGCGGACCTTGGCGTCGGGCAACGGGCGAATCTTGCCGATCTGCCTGGTCAGCAGCAGGATATTGCAGTACATCTCCAGCGTTTCAATGTGGAAATAGGCCTGCTGTAGGTCCTTGTCGCAGGATACTACTCCGTGATTGGCGAGGATGATCGTGTTTGCGTTGTTTTTCAGGTGTGGCAGGATGGACTCGGCGAGGCTTTTACTGCCGGGGGTGTCATAGGCGGCTATCGGTACCTGGCCGATGAATATTTCCACCTCCGGAAGGATGCCTGAAGGCAGCTCGACTCCGGCGACCGCAAAGGCCGTCGCGTGGGGAGGATGGGCATGGCAGACGGCGTTAATCTCCGGCATCTCGTGGTATATCTCCAGGTGCAGCAGGATCTCGGAGGTTCTCGGCTTCGGTCCGGCCAGTTGTTTGCCCTTATCATCGACCACGGCGATGTCGGCGGGTTTCAGGAATCCTTTGGATACGCCGGTCGGCGTGCACAGGAATCGCCCATCACCGAGGCGGAAGGATATATTCCCGTCATTGGCGGCGATGAAGCCGTGATCGTACATTCGCCGACCTATGTCGCATATCTGCTGCTTGATTTGCCATTCATTGACCATCATTTATCCGCCACCTTAAGAACGGGTCGAAAGTTAACGGTGTCCAGAATGCAGGCGTTATAGGCGTCGAAAGGCACTTTCGTCGGCCAGAACGGCGCGGTCGCCTCGCGCCCCTCGACCAGCCCGACCAGGTCGCCTTCGCCGGCGCCCAGACAGTCGTACATCACGAGCGTCTCGTCGTTGCCTTCATTAACCCCGGCGAGCGAGCCGCGATTTAAGGGCCGGACAATCAGAAAACTGCCCGG
>DAOVFI010000512.1 GCA_030673005.1 Planctomycetales bacterium | reverse complement strand
CCGGGAACTCCGCTCGCCACCAGCAATCTGCGGACATCCCCTCCGGCAACGGTTCTATCCGGGCGGGATCGGTGGGACTTACGCGGAAAATGAGGCTGACGCCGTTGATGTGGCTGGTCGGCTTCTCAGGCGCGGAGGGCTCGCCGAAGCGGTCGCGCGCCTCCTGCCCCGTCATCTGCTCACAGCCGCAGGCCACGGCCAATAATCCATCTGCGGTGGTATCAACATACGTGTCGGCAACGAGGCGTTCTCTGTTGGAGAGGGAGAGGGACGAAATGCGCGCGCCGTCGGTTTCCACATCCGTGAAGGTCACATTTTTGAGCACCGTACAACGCCCCGTCTCAGCGAGCATCTGCTCCACGACCCGGCAGTACGCGTCCGGCTCGAAGGGCACCCCGTGCCAATTCGCGCGGCAGAATGCTTCGTCCTCGCGCATAGATCGTGCGCCGTGACGGCGAAGCGTGTCCATATACCGCCGTTCCGGGTCCATGACCGTCTCTCCACCCGGATAACACGGTTCACCCGAAGAAGGATCATGCCACAAGCAGTGCCGCCCGATCGAATAGATGCCCACGGCGTCGGGAAACCGTTTGAGTCGGCGGTAGATGTCGAAAGGGATGCCCGTGCCGCCTGCACCCATTTCCCAGCAGTGTACGCCCCCGCGCACCGCCGTGCCGCCAATCCGGTCGGCCTTTTCAATGAGAACGGTGTTGAGACCGAGCCGGGCCGCTGTGAGCGCGGCCCCGATCCCGCCGCTCCCTGCACCCACGACCGCACAATCGTATTTCATAGAATAAGACCCTTTTAGAGGATGTTTGAAAAGTCCTGCCAATCCAACACTGAAGCACACCGAAAAGGCCGGATTGGGGGGTTCTTTCAGTGTTTTTCGGTGTTCAATTTGGGGGTTCAGTACCTTTTCAGATACCCCCTCAGAGCGGCTCAATCTGCTGGATAAGCGGCAAGAGCGTAACATCCTGCATCCCAAGGTGTGGCGGCAGTTCGCAAATGGATGCCACCAGCTCGCCCAACTCGCGCGGCTGCGTGCATTTGCGGTCCTCTTCTTCATCCCGTTTTCCGAGATGAGCCGCTTCCAGAAAGTGCGTTGCGCCCCACGAAGGCATAACCGTCGTAACCCGAACGCCGTATTCGCGAAGCTCCGTGTACAGGCAGTTGGAAAATTGCCCCAGTCCCGCCTTTGCCGCGGAGTAAACGGACCAGCCGGGCCATGCCTGCCGTTGACACACACTCGAGATGTTGATGATCGTTCCGGAGCGCTGCGTCCTCATGATCTTTGCGGCGCGCCGGCAGCCGAGCAGGGCTCCGGTCAGATTCACCGCGATGCCCTGACAGATGTCCTCGTCGCTCATCTCGCTCAGGGGGGAAATGCGACCGCCTGCGCCGGCGTTATTGACGAGGATGTCCAATGACTTCGCTTCGCCGAGGACTTCCTCAAAAAGCCGATCCCAGTCCTCCGGGGAGGTCACCTCGGCCCGGACGCTGCGCACGCCGAGCCGTTTGGCCGTGGCAGATAAGGACGCTTCGTCTCGTCCAGTGATCCAGACCTCTGCGCCCCGTTCTTTCAGCGCTTCCGCAATACCCGCGCCGTATCCCTTCGATCCTCCGGTGACAATGGCTGTGCGGCCGTTTAAGTCCGTTTTCATGGTCTTTATCTCCTTTCATTTTGCTTTGGTTTATTTCAGTGTTTTTCAGTGTTCAATTTGGACCTTTCTGACGAAGCATCCGGACGGACCGTCCCGACGGACCATTCAAAGATACCCATGCGTCTCCGGGTCGCCGTATTCGACCGCGACATCCGCACGCAACGCCTCGCCGCCCATTTCGTCCGGTGCCTGAATGGTCAAAATGTTGGTGCCGCATACCAAACGATCCGGGGACAATTCAAATACGTGAACGGCCGCATCCTTCTCAATATTTTCCGCCAGTCCATAGGCGGAGTGACCTTCGGCACAGACG
>DAOVFI010000140.1 GCA_030673005.1 Planctomycetales bacterium | reverse complement strand
AAGCCCGCAGGAAGGCGGCAACACAGGCGGACAAGAATCCGTACCAGGCGTATTGAGGCAAGTCCGGTCTTTTATTTTCAACCATATTTGCATATTGTCTCTGGTGAGCATGCCAATCCAACCTGATCAACCTGAGTGCGACAATTTTTCTCGGCTGCTGGAGATGGCCCGGGCCGAGGATTTAGGTGGCACAGGTTTTCAACCTGTGCCTCATGAGCATGGCGGAGCAGCACAGGTTTCAAACCTGTGCCACCACGATATTACCTCGGCGATCCTGCCGGAAGGAATTGCCTGCCTGGCGCGATTCGTCGCGCGGGAAGGGTTGGTCTTCTGCGGCGGGGCGTTTCTGGCGAAAATCGCCGCTGCTTACGATGAGGTGATCGGAACGAAGGTTCTGGTCGCCGAAGGCGCTCGCGTCGCCGAAGGCGCTCGCGTCGCCGCCGGGACGGTCCTGGCCGAGTGGATCGGTCCGGCAGGATCCATACTGTCGGCTGAACGGGTTGCGCTGAATTTCCTGCAGCGCCTTTCAGGTATAGCCACCGTCACGCACAAGTACGTACAAGCCGTAACGGGCACGGGCGCAAAGATATACGACACACGCAAAACTATCCCCGGCTGGCGGGCGCTGGAAAAGTACGCCGTCCGCGCCGGCGGCGGGCAGAACCATCGAATGGGTCTGTATGACGCCGTCATGGTCAAGGACAACCACCTGGCCGCACTGGGTGCTGACGGATTGACCGGCTTGGCGGACAAACTGGACAGCCTGCGCGATTCACTCCCGCCGGGTGGATTCATCGAGGTTGAAGTCGATACGCTGGAACAATTGGCCGAGACGCTTACGTTGGATATTGACGTTATTCTGTTGGACAACATGTCGGTCGAGCAGTTGGTCGAGTCCGTGCGGATGCGGAATAGATCGTCAGTGGCTGGGCGGACCGAATTCGAGGCATCCGGCGGGATAACGCTTGAAAACATTCGCGCTGTCGCCCAAACCGGCGTGGAGCGAATTTCCATCGGCGCACTTACACATTCAACCAGGGCGGTCGATATCGCCCTGGAAGTTAATGTGGACCAATAGTTATGCCGGGCTTACGATTTATAAGGTGTGCCACACGGACAGTCGACAGCACTAACATGCCTGCCCGCGTGGTCATTGTTCTCTTGATGATTGCGATCTTAACGTCGGGCTGCCGCACCGTGGACGTTACCACACGGCTGGTGATACGGGATAAACAAACAGGAGAGAATCTTGAAAAATGCCTGTTGGTGCGCCAGACCCGCTCGCAGACAATGGGCGGTTTCATCTTCAGCCACATGCCGTCTAATCTCGGTACGAGTTACGATCTGGATATCTGTCGTGTCAACTCCGGCGACGATCTGACCTTGCGGGGCGTATCCGGCTCGGTCTTCTTTGCACTGGTTTTTCATGCTGAGACGTGTACGGAATGGTCTTACGATATTTACAAACCCGGCTATATTCCCCAGGGATTCGGCGAAAGAGACATTTCCAGATGCGCGGAGGAGAATCGAGCGTTGATTGTGGAAATGGAGCCTTACGTTCCAGGCCGGACACAAGAGAACGATGAAGCGATGCTGGATGGGGCAAAATACACCACTTATTTCTACGCGTATCACCTCCCGAAATGGAATCCTCTGGCAAGGGAACTTTGGGGCATGATGGGTGATACGCTGGAAGGCCTATTGCGAGCGCGTCCCGCCGATTGGGTTCCCGCCGAGGGCTGGACACGAAAAGACGTAGTGGACCTTATTGCAAAACTTCGTGAACTACAGGGGAAAGTCCGCCCGTAGGCGATCGGACGTGTGGCGCTCTGACGCACTCGGCGCGGGCGGTGGATATCGCTATGGAAACTGAAGCGAATATGTAGGCCGGGACGGAGCAAAGCGGAGTCCCGGCCTACAATTATCAGCGTTATGAAACTGGCTAACCTAATCCTGGAATATCTTTACGAATGCAAGGGGGACTTCATTGCGCTGGAGCAATTGCTTAAGGCGACGGATGCGGGTCACAGGCGGGTTGAAGAGGCGCTGACAGAATTGGACCGGCGTGGTCATCGTTTCGAGCGATCACCGGCCCAGGGTATTCGTCTTCTTCGCCCGACGGTTATGGATGCGCATCTGATTGAGCGAGACCTGTCGGTTAAGCATATCGGGCAGCACGTCATTTGTTTCGACGAGGTAGATTCGACCAATGACGTAGCCTTTGCGTCGGCGCAGCAGGCGGCCGGGCAGGCTTTGGTGGTAACGGCGGAATATCAGCGCGCCGGGCGAGGCCGGTTGGGGAGAAAGTGGCTCAGCCCGCCCGGCTCAGCGGTGCTGGCAAGCGTGCTCCTGCACCGGCAGGCGTGTGAATTGCCTCACGAGGCGTTGACGTTGGCCGCTGGTCTGGCTGTGGCCGAAGGAGTCGCCCAAGCCGCCGGTGTCGAACCGACCCTGGACTGGCCGAATGACATTGTTATTGATGGCGCGAAACTGGCGGGGGTACTGGTCGAGGTTCGTGCGACGGATGATATTCGGCAGGTGGTGATCGGGTTCGGAATAAACGTCCTGGCAACCCCACCCCGCGAGATGCTGACTTCGGCGAGCTCATTCGAGCCGCCGGACAAGCCCGTCAAGCAGGTTTCTCGTTCGGCGACCTGCCTGTCCGAGGCGGTCGGCGGCGGCTTGTCTCTGGAGCGTATCGAGATTCTTCGGGCGGTGCTTGTGAGGATGGATCGGTGGGTTGCCGTCCTCCAGTCCGACGGCGCCGACGAACTGCACGAGAAATGGTGCAGGCGCTGCGGCATGATCAATCGCCGACTTTCCGTTATGTCGGCCGGTCAACACTTCGCCGGGCGGGTCGTCGATGTCAGTCCCGCCGAAGGGTTGGTCCTGCTGGCCGACGACGGACAGCGCCTTTACCTGCCGGCTGCTACCTCAACCATATTGAGTAGGCTGGACCGATAGGCCTACCTTTCACTTTGGTAGCAAAAAGGTGGGGCTTCGCTTCGCTCCGGCCCAGCCTACCTGTCTGTTGGTCCGGCCTGCCTGTCATTTCATTGCGAAAATATCTACCGAGATTTTGCCTGTCGGCGAAATGTATTCTACAGTGTAAGTGTTGCGCGGCCTGCGGTTCCGCGCAGGCGAGAAGTCTCTGCATATCGTGAATGTAGACTCCCGCCCGCCCGCAGCCGTGATATGAAGAAAGAAAGATGTTTGTCCCCGAAAGGGCAACCCGTCGGGAATAACCCGACGGGGCGCAAAGTTACGGGTCCCGATAAGTGCTTCAGAGGCAATTTGAGTTTGTCCGGAGGACTTCGGGAAAAGCCGGATTGCCGAAGGGATTTTCACCGGCGAAGAGGCGCCGAACGAGTCTTTATTTCGTTTGGGTTTCTAAAGCCCGTTCCGACGGGCTGTGCCGGGTAGTTTCCCCGGTGTTTTCCCCTCGCAATCCGCCTTTTTCAGCCTTTGCTTGAATTACCTGCATTTTAGTTAAGACGCCCCGTCGCGTGGTCGATACGCAGAATGTTCAGGTGGAGCATGATCCAGTTATTCAGGAAGGGAGGTAAAGCGAAAGGAGGAAAAGTCCGGAACGGTTGTAGTAGCGGGTTGCGGCGGTTGTACGAGACAGTGTTGTGGGGCCTGGGTTTCCTTTGCCCCTGAAGACGGACTGCAAACGGCATGGACGAGAAATTAATGTGGAAGTTTTTTAGCATTCTTGTGGAGTCAGCAACAGGAAAAGTGGAGGAGAAGTTATGAGAACTGGTTTTACATTGGTCGAGATTCTGATTGTCGTGATCATTCTGGGTATCCTGGCGGCAATCGTGATCCCGCAGTTTACGGAAGCGTCCAACGACGCCCGTAATTCCGCCCTGACTTCGGACTTGCAGACGCTCCGAAGCCAGATCGAGCTGTACAAGGTCCAGCATCTGGAGATACTCCCGCACCTCGACGAGAACGGTGCGGCGGACACGGGCAACTTCATTGCCCGCCTGACCGGCAAGACGGACGTGGACGCCACGATTAACGCAGCCGGCGCGTTCGGCCCGTATCTCCAGAAGTTCCCGACCAACCCGTTTATCACCAATGGTAACACGGTAAGGTTCGATGGTGCGGTCCCGGGCGCCGGGACTAACGGATGGCGTTACAACACTGGTAACGGCCAGATCCACGCAGACGACGCGGCTCACAGCGCTCTGTAAACGGCTGAAGATTGACGGGTTTCCGGGCGCTGCCGGCGGCGGCGCCCGGGAATCCGAATTTTTGTATTGCTCGTTAAGTAGTAACGTCAGTCGGAGATGGAACAATGAATCACAGAGCAGGTTTTACTCTGGTCGAGATTCTGATTGTCGTAATTATTCTGGGCATCCTGGCTGCAATCGTTATCCCGCAGTTCACTGAAGCGTCCAATGACGCCCGTAATTCCGCTCTGGTTTCGGACTTGCAGACGCTCCGTACTCAGATCGAGCTGTACAAGCACCAGCATCTGGAGAAACTCCCGCACATCGACGAGAACGGTGCGGCGGACACGGGCAACTTCATTACCCGCCTGACCAGCAAGACGGACCTGGACGCTACGATTAACGCAGCCGGCGCGTTCGGCCCGTATCTCCAGAAGTTCCCGACCAACCCGTTTATCACCAATGGTAACACGGTAAGGTTCGATGGTGCGGTCCCGGGCGCCGGGACTAACGGATGGCGTTACAACACTAGTAACGGCCAGATCCACGCAGACGACGCGGCTCACAGTGGTTTGTAATCGACCGAAGGTGAAGGACGACGCAATGCGTCATAAAAAAGCATTTACTCTGGTGGAAATCCTGATCGTGGTGCTGATTCTAGGTATTCTGGCCGCGATAGTCCTACCGAAATTTTCCAATGCCTCGGAAATTGCACGGGCCAGTATGATGGCAGACGACCTGCGCGTCGTTCGTGTACAGCTGACGGTCTTCAAGGCTCAGCATTACAGTATTTCGCCCGGTTATCCGAATTGCGACCCCACTGCCGCACCTACCGAGGCGGACTTTATCAATCACATGACGATGGCTTCCAATGTCTCCGGGGCAACTGCTGCGCCGGGTACGCCCGGTTTTGATTATGGCCCGTATCTTCGGGATGTACCGGAGAATCCGATAAACGGGAAGACCACGGTCCAGATAATCGGTAACGCCGAAGCATTCCCCGTGGCCGGCGATAACAGTCACGGATGGGTGTACAAGCCGTCCGCACTGACGTTCAAGGCCGACAGCCCCGGCACGGATGATAAAGGCAGGACTTATTTCAGTTACTGAATATACCGGCAAAATTGGACGAAATGTAGCGTAGTCCCGCTTTTCGACTTTGTCGGATCGACGGTGATTATGCTGCGTGGCTCCAATCGCACTTATGAGCGATTGGAGAAATCTCTCTTCCGTTCCGACCTGCGGCTGCGATTCGTCGTCGCAGGCGATGGCTTTTAAACGGCGAATCGCCGGTGTGGAGTCGAATAAGGTTGTTCAGAGACGAAAACAGGTTTTCTGCAATGTCCGGTGGTGGTTTCACATTACTGGAAGCGCTGTTGGCTTCTGTCGTATTGGCGATAGTGGTCGGTGCGATTGTCGTGCCATTTACCGCAGGGGCCGGGAACACCGCTCATGACGCCCGGATGACCCTGGCGGTCAATCTCGCCCAGGACCTGATCGAAGAGATACTTTCCAAACCGTTCAGCGACCCGGACGGAACGGAGACCGGCGAGACTGGCCGGAGCAAATGGGACGATATGGACGACTACAACGGTTACACCGAGGCCGAAGGAACCATAGCCGGCTTCGACGGCGCAGTCGTGAACGACCCGGCTGCGACGGCTCTGACGCGAAGCGCGATTGTCGAGGGTGTTTATGTGTCCGGTCAAGGCCCGCCAGACCCGGCAACATTCCTGCGAATTACAGTCGAAGTCCGCTATCACGGACAGGAACTGGTCAAATTTTCACGACTGGCATACGCAAATGAGTAATAAACAAGGCAATCCGATAGTACATACAGCATTTACGCTTACGGAATTGCTGATGGCGATTGTCATAACCTCGCTGGTAGGCATGTCGGTGGCGACTGTCAGCGCCGTTCTGTCGCACGCCTGGAGCCACTCCGACAGTATGATCGAGTCGATCTCCTCGGCAAGGTACGCCATGATGAGTATCGACGCCGATTTGCGCAAGGCCGGTCTTGTTACCGCCACGGGCGACGGGGCCGGCGAAATGACGCTCTGGACTGGCGACTCAAACGGCGACGGGCGGATTAACATCGCCGAAATCGTCCTGATTCAACCCGACGGCGACGCCGGAAACGTCGAACGCCGACAGGTGGTTTTTCCGGACTCGATGTCGCCGGAACAGCTGGCAATTCTTAATGTCAGCATCCCGCTGGCGAATTTGACCGACATAAGCGCCGTTCGCGGCTACCTCAGCCAGGGAACATATTCGGCATATCTTACCGTGCGTGTTCTGGCCACGGACGTTACGAGTTTCGAGCCGATTACCGATG
>DAOVFI010000452.1 GCA_030673005.1 Planctomycetales bacterium | reverse complement strand
AACCGGAATGGCCGACATCCGCGACGTTATCACCTTCCCAAGGACGCCGCGATCGGCAGAGTTCTAAAATCAGGGTGCCATGCTCTCGCCCAGAGGGCGTGAGCATGTGACGTTAGAAGGATACAGACATGCCCACCCGCTTCGCGTGAGGGCATGGCACCCAGTAAAATGGCACCCATCAAATATGGATATCAGATAATCATGCAAACACACGACGAAGTTTATCGAAAGCGGTGCAAACGGTTTGACGTGCGCGGCCACGCACATTATCTGACCTTCTCGTGTTTTGGTCGCCAGCAGTTCTTTACGAGTTCGCGTGCCTGCAATTGGTTTCTCGAAGCTCTTGACGCCGCACGGCAGCGGCGCCCTTTTGACTTGTGGGCCTTTGTGATTATGCCGGAACACGCTCATCTGTTGCTTCTGCCTCATGAAGATATTTCTATCAGTAAGATTCTCGGCTCGATTAAAATACCCGTCGTTCGATGGGCTGTATCCTGGGTGCGGAAGAATCGACCGGAGTTCCTCCCTCGCATGGCCGACATACAACCAAACGGGAAAGTTCACTATCGTTTCTGGCAGCGGGGTGGCGGATACGACCGCAATATCTGGAACGTCAAAAAAATCCATGAAAAAATTCGGTATATTCATAATAATCCCGTGCGGCGCGGCTTGGTTTCGCAGCCGGAAGATTGGCCGTGGTCGAGTTACCGAGCATGGGAAGATGAAATTGACGAACCGATTCGAATTGACAGAGAAACATTACCGCCGTTGGAGATATTGTGAATCTGTCGGTTTATAACATGCCTACCCGCTCCGCTTCGCTTCGCGTGAAGGCATGGCACCCGGCGATAGATGAATCGTGGTAAGGAGATGGTCATGAAGATCGTTTATCCGAGAAGTCTGGCTGCGACGCTCGATGCGGTCAACGATGCGTTTTTCTATGGTCGGCGTTTATCGAAGACTGACAGGCTACAGGTCGCAAAGTGGATTGCCGGTCGGTGGGGCAAGCCCGGCTCGTATGCCGGCATGTTTGCACCGACGAAGAAGGATTTCGCCGAAGGCATAAGGTTTTTCACAGGCGAATCGATTAAGACCCGGGCCGGGACAGCCCATATTCTCGGCGAAGAGGCCTGCCGGACGCTGATTCTGCTGAACGTAACTAATAAGGATGTTACCGACGCTCTGGCTGGAGCAACCGCCGGAATGCTGACTCGCCTGGCGAAGGAGGTTCGCTCCGGCATGTACTGCTGCGGCAAATGCAGTTGCTCCCTGTGGCGTCACCTGGCTGTCGGGGGGCTTGATAATGCCGAGCGCCGGCTGGCGGCGGGTATGAAGGCGTTGAAATTGCGCCGTGACGGAAATGGCAGGTGGAAGGTGTTTCCCTTCTTTTACACGCTGCTGGCGCTGAGCGAGATTGACCTGCCGTCGGCTGTCGCCGAGATGCGGTACGCTGCGCCTTCGTGCGAGCGAATCTTGCAAAGATCCCCGAAAGACGATAAGTTCGCCCAACGTCGCCGACTCCTGGCTGAGAGAGTTCTGGAGAATTGCTGAAGGCGAAGAAGGTATGTTTCGTCGTGATATTAACATCAGGGAAGGCTGTCGAGAGATGTCAACAAACGTATCCGTTCCGATCAGGAAACTCACACGCGGGCCGAAGTTTCACTGGTTCGGATACTACGACAAGTTGCAGATCGATCCGACCGGTCGGTATGTCCTTGGAATGGAGGTGGACTTCGAGAACCGAAGCCCGACCGCCTCGGACACTGTCAAGGTCGGGATGGTCGATATGGTCGATGGCGATCGCTGGATCGAACTTGGCGTCAGCAGCGCCTGGTGCTGGCAGCAGGGCTGCATGCTTCAATGGCGGCCAGGATCGGACAGCGAGGTTCTCTGGAATGATCGTGAAGGGGACCGCTTTGTCTGCCACATTCTGGACGTGAAGACCGGCAGGAAACGGACTATTCCGCATCCGGTCTATACTCTCAGCCCGGACGGCAGGACGGCAGTTGCACCGGATTTCCGCCGGGTCAACGAGATGCGTCCCGGCTACGGCTACGCCGGCCTGCCCGACCCGCACGCCGACAAACTCGCCCCGGGAGATTCCGGCATCCGACGGGTCGATCTGGAAACCGGCCAGTCCGACTTGATTATTTCCCTCGCGCAGATGGCCGCCATCCCATACCCATACGCCGACCTGAGCGACGCCAAGCAGTATTTCAACCATCTGCTCTTCAATCCTGACGGGTCAAGGTTCGTATTTCTGAATCGCTGGTGGTCCGAGCGCGGCATCGTGTCCCGGCATACGCGAATG
>DAOVFI010000415.1 GCA_030673005.1 Planctomycetales bacterium | reverse complement strand
GGCAGGTCGATAGTCGCAGCCGAGTTTGCGGCGTGGAGGACTAACCCGCCCCGTCCGCCGCAGGCATCGACCGTCTTGACAAACCGGGCAAATTGCTGTCGCACCGACGATTTATCGACCTCGTCGGCGGAGGCGAAATGGGTGTATATGCCGGTCAGATTTACCTGCTCGGATTCTCTGATGGCTGATACCAGTTGCCCGGCCTGCCCGGCCCGGACGCCGCTTCGGTTCATTCCGGTATCGATCTTGACGTGCACCTGGGCCGAACGGTGCGCTTTGCCCGCAGCCTCTGTCAGTAGTGGCAATTCGTCAATGCTCGTAACGGTAAGTGTAATATCGCCGGCGATGAGTTCCGCCAGGCCGGCGGCGTCAGAAGCCGCGGCTGTGGCGAATACCAACACGGGCTTTTGACAACCTGACTGCCGCAAGGTAAATGCCTCGGCGCCGGTCGCCACGGAAAACATATCCGCAGCCGAACCCAGCACGCCAAGAACCTCCCGCATCCCGTGCCCGTAAGCATTGGCCTTGACGACCGGGCAAAGCCTTACACCCTCACCGAGCAAATCGCGTATAAGGGCGACATTATGCCGAATCGCAGAGACCGAAATGTCCGCTCGAAGGTATTGGTTCATAATGGAAAAGGATTATACTGTTTCGGGCCGGAACAGAACATAATGTTTAAGTTAACGCGATTCGCCGGTACGACACAGTGTATGATTGTGGAGTATGCCGAAGGCGTAGGGTGTGCAGGATCTGCTTGCCATGCCGTCCAGGCTCCGGCAGGCTCCGCCCTGACGAGAGCCTTCGCGAAGGCAGGAAAAAGAACCTGCACACCCTACCGGCTGAATGGCGACTTTTGAAAGGTATCACCAGTGACGACGGAGATGACTTCACACGAACGCTTCACGCGGATCTTCCAGCACCGCCAGGCCGACCGCATCCCCATAATCGACGCGCCCTGGTCGGATACCATCGAACGCTGGAAGCGAGAGGGTATGCCGAAAGACGCCGACTGGGAAGACTACTTCGCCACCGACCGCATCGCATATATCGCCCCGGACGTCAGTCCCCGCTACGAGGAGAAGGTCATCGAGGAGACCGACGAGTACATAATCGCCACCGACAGATGGGGCGTAACGCAGAAGAACTGGAAGCACGCCACCAGCACGCCGGATTTCCTGGATTTCACCATTACCGACCCGGACAAGTGGCAGGACGCCAAAAACCGCATGACGCCCACCCGCGACCGCATCGACTGGGATTACCTGGCGACCAATTACAAAACCTGGCGAGAAAAAGGTTATTGGATCGAGGCTTCACTGTGGTTCGGCTTCGATGTAACGCATGCCCGGTCGGTCGGGACAGAACGGCTGCTGATGGCGCTGGTCGAAAGGCCCGACTGGTGCGTGGATATGTTCAACCATTACCTGGACATGTCCCTGGCTCTGACGGAGATGGTCTGGGACGCCGGCTACACGTTCGACGCCGTCTATTGGCCCGACGACATGGGCTACAAGCAGAACCAGTTCTTCTCGCTTCAGATGTATCGCGAGTTACTTAAACCCGTCCACAAGCGTGCCTGCGACTGGGCCCGCGCACACGGTGTCTATACCCACCTGCATTCCTGCGGCGACGTCAACCCGTTCATCCCGGAACTTATCGAGATCGGCATCGACGCCCTGAATCCCCTCGAAGTCAAGGCCGGAATGGACCCGGTCGCTATCAAGAAACAGTACGGCGACGACCTGGTCCTCCACGGCGGGATAAACGCCGTCCTCTGGGACGACATCGAGAAGATCGAGGCGGAGATGCGAAAGGTCATCCCGGCCGTCAAGGAATCCGGTGGATATATCTTCTCCTCCGACCACTCGGTCCCGTCAAGCGTGAGCCTGGAAAACTTCCGACGAATCGTCCAACTGGCAAAAGAACTGGGCTCTTATGAGAAGTAAGCGCCCGCGACGTGAGGCGTTTGCAGGAAAAAGAATCCTCGCGGGCGGCTCGAGAAAAGTCTTTGTAAATCCGCCTGTCCTGATATAATGAATTTCGGAAGGGGTAAGGGAGTTTTTCTAAGCAAAAGGAAAGGAGAGCGGCGATGCTGCGTTGCCTTACGATTTCATTTGTTTTGGTGGCGATTGCCGGTATGGCTTGCGCGGACATTATCTTCGACATTGCAACAATTGATAACTCCAGCGCGCTGACCGACTACGTAACCCAGGACTTGACGATCACCACAGACACCGACTGGCTCAGCGCCGCGTTGATTGTAACGCCGGATGCGCCGGGCCAGATTTATCAGCACATGTATGGCAGCGGTGCGCTGAAGTCAAGGCAGGTCTGGATCGACATGTCCCCGGCCCTGGCGTTCGACACCTGCGTCGGAAACGGCACAATGGGCGAGCCGGTCTCCACCGTCTCGGCGGTTGACCAGGGTTACTTCGATATCAAGTTCGATGAGGATGCCCTGGCTATCGTGTGGTTCACCACCAACACGGATGATATTGGCGAGTTGGACCTTGCGCGTGTAACACTGGCCGATACTGCCGCC
>DAOVFI010000227.1 GCA_030673005.1 Planctomycetales bacterium | reverse complement strand
TTCTTGAAAGGCATGATGAAAGTCGTGCGGGCTTCGCCGGCGCTGACGACGCCGGTAGCGCCGAAGGTCAAACCGCCCGAAACGATGAAGCGTGTGCATGAGCATAGCGGTTGGCGGGTTGAGTTGCTTGCGACAACTGCGCGAAACGACAAGTCGCCCATCCAATCCATTCCCACCACGTCACGGAACGCCTGGGTAGGAACGCAATTTGTTATCCTTCCTCCGGAAGGGAAGGCGGAAAACGTAACAGTGGAACTAACCGAATTGAGAGACGCCAGACTCAAGGCGCTCGAGGCCTTCGGTCCACTCAAGCACGTGAAACTCTATCGTCTCTGGTATGTCCCCAAGGGTAAAAAATATCACGCCGAGGTGCTCGTTCCGCTGAAGGCGGGCGAGAAGTTCGACATCCCCTGGGCGAAAAACAAGGTTCCGAATCGGGCGCACCAGGCGATTTACGTGGATGTGTGGGTTCCGAAGAACGCCATGCCCGGTCCGTATGCGGGAGCGCTTGCGATTTCGCGAAACGGCAAGCCGGTAATGACGATTCCGATTAAGGTTCAGGTCGCCAATGTTACCTTACCGGATAAGTTTAACATCATCGGCGACATGAACACCTATGGCCCGTCGGCGCGGGCGATGGGCGCGAAGACTTCCGATGTCGGGGCGTTCATGGCGACTGAACGTAAGTATTATCGCCTGGCCCACTCGCATCGCATGACGCTCAACGCCCTGCCGTACACGCAGAAGGGGACGATCGGCTGGTGCGGCGCGCCGAAGATCGACGGTCGGGGCAAGGACTGCAAGGTAACCGACTGGTCCGAATGGGACGAGCGTTTCGGGCCGCTGCTTTCGGGCGAGGCGTTCACGAAAAAGCACGGATACCTCGGCCCGGGTAAAGGCGTGCCGATTCACCACATTTATCTGCCCTTACACGAAAACTGGCCGGCGAAACTGGCCGAGCATTTTCGACCCTGGCCGCCGCCGAAGGATTATCAAAAATTCCTGCGATGGACCGCCGAACTGCCGCCTGTTGAAAAATGCCTCGATAAGGATTACGGCAAGGCGTGGTATCGCATTGTAACGGCGTTTCAGAAACACGTCGAGTCGAAGGGGTGGAATCGCACGCGGTACCAGGTGTATCTCAACAACAAATACTTCTTCCGCAACCGCCGACGATATACGGGGCGGGGAATCAGCCTCTGGCTGCTTGATGAGCCGGTGTACGCCGACGACTTCCTGGCGCTGGCGCTGTACGGGCGAAGGACGCGGCATGTTTTCCATGACGTTGGAAAGAAATTCAACATCGATTACCGCATCGACATCTCCCGCCCGACGCACCAGCGGAACTGGCTGGACGGCGCGGTGGACCTGAACGTCTGTGCGGATCAACTATACAGTCAGCGACGTTTAATCTCATATCGCAAGCGGAGATTCGGCGAGGAGTACTGGAATTACCGGATGCCACCGTCATTTACGGGCGGCAATCTTCCGTGGGCTTTCTGGTCGGTGAAGAGTTATTGCTGGGGCGCGACGGGCACGCTGCCGTGGCAGACGATCGGCTCCGACGGCGACCTGTATAAAGCGGACGAAACGGCGCTGATGTACCCCGGACGGAAGTTCGGTTTGAACGAGCCGATCCCGTCGCTCCGCATGAAGGCGTGGCGCGACGGTATCCAGATCGCCGAATTGCTCCGAATGCTGCGAATCAAAATGAAGTGGAACGACCTGCAACTCCGCGCATTCGTCGGTCAGGTCTGCAACCTGGACGGATGGAAAGAGGGGACGGACCCGGACGAGAACGCCTCAATCGTAACATTCAAGGGAGTTATTCCGGGGACGCTTGCGAAACTGAAACGCGCGACAATTATGATGTTGTCGAAGAAAAACAACTGAACCACAAAGGACACTAAGAAATTAGATTTCTCTTTGTGCCCTTTGTGGTTCATTCCGTCAGGCGTTCTTATCCTTCCTGTTCCGATTTTTTGTTTCTCTGTTCTCCGCGTTGGACTGCGATTATTCCGGTTCGCGCCAGTTCGCGTATGCCGTATGGGCGCACCATGTCGATGAACGCTTCGAGTTTGGCTTCCGGTCCGGACAGTTCCACCGTCAGTGACTGACGAGCGACGTCCACAATTCGCCCGCGAAACAGGTTCGCAAGTTCGACGACTTCGGCGCGTTTTTCCGGGGCGGCGGAGACGCGGACGAGCATCAGGTCGCGCTCGACGTAATCGATCTCCTTGAAATCGCGTACGCGGACTATTGTAACGATCTTTTCCAGTTGTTTGCGGACCTGTTCGAGCGTTTGGTCGTCGCCGACGACGACGACGGTCATCCGGCTCAATTCCGGCTCTTCGGTCCTGCCGACGACGAGTGAATCTATATTGAACCCGCGTGCGGCGATCATCCCGGACACGTGCGCCAGGACACCGGGGGTATTCTGAACCAGTGCAGTTATTACATGTTTCATATTACACCAACCTTCCCATATCCATCTCGTGGAGGCTTTTGCCGGCTGCGACCATCGGAAAGACGTTCTCTTCCGGCTCGACGGAGACCGCCAGGACAACCGGGCCTTCGTGTTTGAGCATTTCGTTGACGGCGTCTTCCAGTTCGTCCGGCTCGCTGATGCGGATGCCCTTCGCGCCGAACGCCTCGGCGACCGCCGCAAAGTCCGGGCAGGGATGCACGGTGGCCGAGTATCGCCTTTCGTAGAACATCTCCTGCCACTGGCGGACCATGCCGAGATAACCGTTATCCAGCACGACGACCTTGACGGGTTGATTATAGTGAACGGCCGTTACCAACTCGCCAATCGTCATGGCTAACGAGCCGTCGCCGTCGATATCGACGACGGTCTTTCCGGGGTTTCCGAACTGCGCCCCGATCGCCGCCGGCAGCCCGAAGCCCATCGTGCCGAGTCCGCCGGAGGTAATCATCCGCCTGGGACGGCGCCATCCGTAGAACTGCGCCGTCCACATCTGATGCTGCCCGACGCCGGTGGCGATAATCGCGTCGTGGTCGGTCAGCCGCCCGATCGTCTCGACGACCTGCTGGGGCTTGATCTTTTTGCCGGTGTCGTACCGGAGCGGATATGCCTTCTTCCATTTTGCTATCTGCTCCAGCCAGTCTTTGCGGTCGTTCGCTTTAATCAGCGGCAGCATCTTTTCGAGGATGTCCTTTGCGTCGCCGACGACGGGAATATCGGCCATGACGTTCTTACAGATCGAGGTCGGGTCGATATCGACGTGGATGATCTTCGCGTGCGGTGCGAAGGTCTCGACCTTTCCGGTAACGCGGTCGTCGAACCGCGCGCCGACGGCGATGAGGCAGTCGCATTCCTGTATGGCGTAGTTGGCCACAGCCGTTCCGTGCATGCCCGGCATCTGGAGCGCCAGCGGGTCGGACTCGTCGAACGCGCCGAGAGCCATCAGCGTAGTAGTTACGGGGATATTGCCGCGACGGGCAATCTCGCCAAGCGGCTGCGAAGCGTCGGAGATAACCACGCCCCCGCCGACGTACAGGACGGGTTTCTCGGAGGCGTTAATCGCATCGGCGGCGGCCTTGACCTGGCGTATGTGACCGGTGAGCATCGGTTTATATCCGGGCAGGTCCGCCGTCAGGTTCGGTTCGGCCTTCAGTTCGTTGCTGGTGGCGTCCTTGGCGATGTCGATGAGCACCGGGCCGGGCCTGCCCGTTCGGGCGATGTAAAACGCCTCGCGCACCGCCCTGCCAATGTCCTCGGCCCGTTTAATCAGCATGTTGTGCTTGGTAACCGGGCGGGTGATGCCGGTGGTGTCTGCCTCCTGGAAGGCGTCGTTGCCTATCAGGGCGCTTGTAACCTGCCCGGTAATCGCCACCATCGGCACGGAATCCATGTGCGCCGTCGCCAGACCGGTAACAAGGTTGGTCGCGCCTGGTCCGGAAGTGGCGATGCATACGCCGACTTTTCCCGTCGAACGGGCGTAACCGTCGGCCATGTGAGCGGCGCCCTGCTCGTGACGGGTAAGGATGAATTTTATCGGCGTCTCGAACAGTGAATCGAATATCGGAAGCAGCGCCCCGCCGGGCACGCCGAACAATACCTCCACGCCTTCTTCCAGAAGCATCTGGTGGAACAGGTCGGCGCCTTTCATACCGGCGTAACTTTTTGTCTTCTTCGCCGTGGTTTTCATGGACTTCGACATCTTCTGTACCTGCCTTTCGTCATTATCTCATCGTCTTTAGACAGCGCATCGCTTTACTGTACCGTGGCATGGCCGTCTCGGCCATGATTGCTTCACTCACGGGCGAGACCTGCCTACCGGCAGGCAGGCGCCCGTGCTACGGGGAATACAACGGGAATGGCGGCCGCTTCAAGTCCGATGGGGGACTTAAGCGACCTGGCGTACAATGACCGGCAGCAGCGCAGCGACAACACCCGCATCGAGGACATCGGCGGTTGCAGATAGTGATTTCGGGTTGATCGCTGCAATCGTTCTCATCTGTACTACCTTATATTATCGGCTTTTCCCCAAACCGTCAAGACCTACCACGGATTTAATGAAACAACCCGACATAGTTTTTTCATCTCATCGGGAAGGCGTTCGGCGGCCGACTTCGCCTCGTCCGCATTATCGCAGATAATGAACATCGCGCTGCCGCTGCCGGTAATATGCACCGGAAGTCCGGTAGCCTCGGCCAGGAGGGAAATAATATCACTTAAAGACGGACAAACCTGCATAGCGGCAGCCTGA
>DAOVFI010000204.1 GCA_030673005.1 Planctomycetales bacterium | reverse complement strand
TATGGGATAGCGGGCGAGCTGGAGGTAAGGGCCGCAGCCGGTGTAATACTCGGTAACGTCGGCGGCGGTGACTATAAGAGAGCGGCCCACGTGGCCGTTGAAGACGCCTTCGAGACCGGCGATGATCCTGCTGAGGACCGTATCATAATCGGTCGAATCGATTCCGAGGCGGGACTTAACGTCGGTGAGGGTGCATACGCGCCCGCCGGCGGCGCCGAGGACCGTGCCCTCGTAGCGATAGGTCTCGCCGCCGTACTGCCATTCGACCCAGTAGGTATAGGCCAGGCCGGCCGCCGGCTCGGTGAAGGTATAGCTGTAAACGCCGGTCGAGACCTTCGTCATGGCCGTGCCGTCGGCGACGACTACCGCGCCGGTATCGTTACGCTTAACGCCGAACGTTCCGGTCGGGTCGGATAATACAATCGCCGTGACGTCGGTTAGGACGCCGTCGATTGTGAACCGCTCTTGTATCGTTATCTTACTCATTCACTCATTTACTCATTTACTATACTGGTGCTGTCGTGATCGATATTTACCGGGGATGCGCTGGTTACGTTGACGAGACTGTTTGTGTCCTTAACGAACCCGGTGCCCTTCGCGTCGGTAAGATGCGTGATGATAGAAGTCTGATTCTCTGCGGTCGCGTCGCCACCGGTACCGGACGGGGCCTGTTCGAGTGCGTTCTCGGTGAAGCGGCATGTTCCGACATCGTCTTCCAGCGTATCGGCGAGCTTGTCGGTAACGACCTTAACGGCGTCGGCCACTGTATCGAGCGTATTAATTTTCGTCTCATTGACGTTGACGTTGGTTTCGGATGCGGGATCGGCGGGAAGCAAATCCGTCTTAGCCTTAATCGCATCCGCGACCATATCGACCGTATCGAACTTGCCGTCGTGAGTGCTGAGAGCCGCCGCCGTTGCGGCTGAATTGGTGCCCCGCATATCGCTGTTGGCGGTGCATGTTCCGACCGTGCTATTGGCCTTGGCGTAACCGGTTCCGTCGTAATCGGCCTCTAAGTTGTCGGCGGCGCCTGTATCGTCGCTGATCGCCTTGACGTTGACCGGGATATCGGTAGGCTCGGCAGGGTATAGGACGATGGGCGTGGTCTTGGCGTTCGTAGTCGTAGTCTTGATTATGATTGCGACCGTATCGGCGTTCATTTCGGTAGCGGTCAGGTCGAGATAGTACATGCCGCTGCTTTCGGCGATCTGCGTAGCCTCGTTGGTGCAGTCGGCGAATGTGCCGCCGTCCTTGGATATTTCACTGTCCAGGCCGGCTGCGTCGGTGACCAGATCGCCGTCGTTATCGAAAATCGGGAACGTCACGCGATAGGCCTGGTTCTTGATGGGAAACGGTGTTGCGTCGGATGCCGCCATGTTACCAGCTCCTTCTTCCTGTTAATTGCATTCCGGGAATGCCACCTCGCCTGCGAGAGATCGGTTGGCCTTCGCCGCCTTCTTCGTAAGTTACGTATAGCGAACCGCGTTGTGGGCCGGTCTCACTGCTAGTCCCAAATGGGTCATCAAGCGTATTTGGTACATAATGAGTGCCTTTACTGTCTAATTGATACGCTTCATCAGTATCATACGATACCGCTAAAGTAGCTTCGCAAGAAGCAGCTATAAAATATGATGTGCCGGAACTCAATTCCGGCCCCGATTGGAAGTTGCTTGGTGTAAAAGCGACTATTGGATTATTGGCAGGGCATGTTATATCATTACAGGTCCCCACCAAACTATCAGGATCATCGTCAACATTTGCGGCGTATAGACCAAGAGTAATCTTTTTGGCGCTGCTGGACCGGCAGGCGCAATGCACCGATACCCCCGTGCCGTCAACGCCGGAATAAACACCATAACCAAGATAGGCACTCGTGATATATTCCGTGCCACCGATTATTGTGTAACCAAATGTGTCATTTATTTGAACCGGATAAACCGCCTGTTCAGCAAAATCATCAGGCAAAAGAGCGGTGTAAACACCGTCGATAATCTGTAAGTTAAGCCATGCAGTGTGGCCGGCGGCGTCGGTAGCAAACGGGCGATGAATATGGAGAACCTTGCCGGTAGCATACCTGCCATTCATTTTGGTCTTGTGATAAACGGCGTAAGAGCCGTCAACGCTCAACGGCCTTTGGCTATAGCCGCCAATCTTCTCGTCGGCTCCTTGGGGACGAATCCAAATCGCACCGTCGCCCCCAACGAATTGTTCCAACTCGCCTTGAAGTGGAGACTGGTAAAGAAAATCAAAAGCTTGCCAATTAGTTAAATTTAGCTGGTACCGATTATCCTTAGGTGCTTTCTTGAAGGTAATATGCCATTTGAGCAAATCATCGGATTTGTACCAACTGATAGTTTTATTCTCAACATCGAGAGTAACCCTATTGTCCTTCAATGTCGCTATACCTTTAATACCTTTATCAACAATCCGTAGCGGACTTTCCCCCCAAAAATCAAACAAGACATCAGCATAAAACTTATCCCCTTTAATGTCATTACCTAAGATTACCGACGCCCGGTTACCCTTAC
Organism: Planctomycetales bacterium; assembly: GCA_030673005.1. Taxonomy (GTDB): domain Bacteria; phylum Planctomycetota; class Phycisphaerae; order SM23-33; family SM23-33; genus DAOVFI01. Next base: position 2,519 of record DAOVFI010000204.1, on the reverse strand, counting down.
CTATAACTTCAAAAAACGTATTGTATGGCCGCCTTTTCATAATAGAACGCCAAAATTTTTCATACCCTTACTTCGTTCGATACTCCGGGCTGATCTCCGGGCGGAACTGGCGGTCCTTGGGACTCGTCATTTGCCGCCGGGTCGGCGGTATTAGCGCGGGCCGGGTCGGCGGGTTCGGCCGCCGGATCGGCGGATTTAGTTGCGAGTTCTTTTGCGAGTTGGTTGGCTTCTGTGACTGCATCTTCGGCCTCCAGTCTTTTCAGTGTATATTCGCCCGTTAGCAGTCGCATCCTGGCGAAGGCGATTATGGAATGGGCGTCGAGTCGCTTATGCTCGCGGGCGAGGGCTATCGCTTCTTGCTTCTGTTCGTTAGTCGCATTCTTTCGCTCCGCCTTCGACTGCGCCAGAACCGCCCGTTCCTTAGCGGCCTTCACTGCGGTCCGGGCCTCGGCGACGGGTTTGTCGCAGGCGTTGATAGCCTTGCGGATCGCCTCGGCTGCGCCTGCGAGCATTTCGGCCCTGGCCTTGGCGATCTCATAGGCCCGCCCGGCCTTGGCCTGCTTGACGGCCTTTTGGTCGATCCGGTCCTCCCAGGGCGGGTTGCTGTTCTTCCAGCACTTCCCGCCGCTGAGCGTGAGCTGCTTGCACTGGGCCTCTGGGAGGTCGAACCTTAGCCCCTTGGCGAATATGCCTTCGACGCCGGCGTAAGTCTTTGTCATTATAATCCACATAGAATAACCTCGATTTCAGATTTCAGATTACGGATTTCAGATTACAGATATCAGAGTAACCGCCCGGCCCGGGGGCCGGGCGGATTACGGTTTCATTGTTACGCCGCCACCAGCTCTTCGAGACCTTGCTCGGCTGCATTCTTCGGGCCGATATCGGGACGCGAGAGGATGGCGATTATCGCCGCGTTGACGCCGGTCGTCCCATCCCCTGCGGTCGGGGCGTTGACCTGCATATAGCGCTTGTGCGACTTGGTCAAATCGACATCGATAGCAAAAAGCTTATCGTCCTCGAGCGCGCCGATGGCGTCGGCTAAGGCGGCGGAGGAGACGTCGGTATAGCTGCCGCCGGTCGTATCGCACTCCTCGATCTTGGGGGCCGTCCCTGCGGCGGTCGAGCCGAGGCCGATATCGAGCGCGCCGATAATGAACAGGACCCTGAGATGGTTCCAGCCGGCGGTATCGACGTAGGTATTGCCCGTAAGGGCGCCGGCGTCTTTCAACTGCGGAGGTGTGAGGATTGCGAGTTTTTGGTTTTGGACTTCGATCATGGTATTGGTCCTTTCATATTCAATAGCGTATAGCGTTTAGTTTTTAGTTCTTAGTTGCTAACTCAAAACTCAAAACTCATAACGATTTTTTACGAGGCGGCGGTTATCAGGCCGCAGATCGGGCCGGCGGCGGTCGTATCGCCTACACCGAATACGGTTGGGGCGACGCGCTCGGTGCCCCGGATGCCGAGCTGGTCCTCCTCGAAGAAGGCCTCGCGGCTCTGGGCGATTGTGAGCTGCCTGCGATCGCCGAGATAAGTACCCATCCGCAAGTTGCCGAAGACCGTACATATCTGGCTAACGGCTGCGACTTTGGGCATTACCTGGGCGAATTCGACCGGGTAGCCGAGGAATGTCTTTTCCTTGGCGCCGCGACCGCCGATGATCTCGCTCGCGTTTACTCCGCCGCTTGCCAGGGCGAGCCTGAGCATGACGGTGTAGTAGAACAAGCGGCTGCAATACCACTTAACGTCCAGACCGTCCTCGGCAAAGTCGGGCAGGGTGCCGAGCAGGTTCTCGAAGTCGGCGAGGACAAGTGCGCTGTAGGTAGTGCCGGAGCCGACTACGAGAGACTTGATATTGGCGATCGTCGCATCGACTTTACGCAGGGCGCCTGTGACGCCGGTATGGCCGAAATACGTACTCGTGCCGTCGCCGAGGAAGCCGACCTCATCTTCCTTCTTGGCGAAGGCCCTGGCGATCATTCGCCCGACGAGCTCGCCTATGGCAATTGCGGAGTCCTCGGTGAGCTCGCTGCTGATAGCAGTTAGCGTCGCCCACTTTTTGGCCGTCATGCCTACATTACGCAGGCCGATATCGCTCTTAGTGATAGCGGTCCCCTCGCCGGGGCAATAGACGGTCAGGCCGGAGGTGACTTCGGGGGCGATGGCGTGATCGGTCGGCATCGGGTATTCCTGCGTGTTGCGGCGGAAGACGCCGTAGTTCTCTATTAGCATTATCAGGTCGGGGATGAATTCGGTCGGCACTAATGCTCCGCCGGCCGTGAGGGTCCCCTCGCCCATCGCCTTCTCGGTGATGTGCCTGGTCTCGATGCCTTGCGATTCCAAGGCCTTTTTGGCCGCTTCGTTACCGGCGACGCCGGCGAGAACGAGGAGCGCGAGACACCGTACGGGGAAGATCTTCATGATGGGTATCCTACCGGATATTGCGCGCTGTCAGCTCCTGGGCGAGCTGGCAGTGGAATTCGTGATCGGCCTGCTCCTGGGGGACGGCGTAGCGC
>DAOVFI010000015.1 GCA_030673005.1 Planctomycetales bacterium | reverse complement strand
CTCACCGGCCTTGGTCGGTTTAATTCCGCCTTCTTCGACCAGGGCGCCCCGGGATATGAGCCAGTTTTCGTGCTGAACCAATTCGCCCCGTTCGTTCCGCTGGTCCCAGACGGAATGCAACTGCTCGTCGCGCATAAAGGTCCGCAGGCTCTTTGACGGCTCGTCGGCGAACATTACGTTGAAGAACCGCGACTGGTGTCCGAAGCCGAAGGCGTTCATAAAGCCCATGCAGATGTGCGGCGTGTTGTAGTAATAAATCATCCTCGGGCTGTCCTGTCCCGGCGGGGGCAGGCGCGTGCCCTTATATTGCAGCAGCGGTCTCGAGGCTGCCTCCGCCGCCAGGGCTGAGACGATCGGGTCCGGCTCGAAGCAGTCGGCGGCGAAGGCCACGCCTTCCTTCAGATTCAGCCCCGGCTCACCCAGGCCGAATGCCAGCCACATCACTGCCAGGTATCCGTCGCAGCAGTCGTCGGCGATATGCCGATCGTATCCGCGATAGAACGGCCCGCCGAGGCAACCGTTGACGCTTAACAAGGCCCTCTCGGCCATCTGGAGGTTGATAAGGTCGGATGCGCCCTTGCGCAGTTCGGGCGACGGCGCGTGCCGGGCGAGGATCAGCAGCGGGTTAAGATAGTGGACCTGGTAGCATGGCGAGTGCCACTCGACCCAGCCGCGCTCGAACCGCCACGCCAGGGATTTCGACAGTTCCCTTTCATACCCGGCGGTGTCCCTCTCGGCCAGCATCGCCCCGAACAGGCCGATGGTCAGGCACATTATATCGTGGTTCTCGGTATGTATGACGGGCCAGCGGGCGACGCGGTCGTTATCCCTGTTGACCGTCGGACGAGGCTGCTTCCATTCGGTGAATATCGCCTTGAGGTGCTCTTTGGCTTTTTCGCTCAGCAGGTCCGAAGGCCCGAAGTCCAGGACGGTCTTGAGCAGCATTATGCCGGGGAAGTCCCAGTCGCCCGTGTCGATCATTCCGTCTTTCCATTTCAGCAGCCGCGGATCGGGGCGGACGGACTCGAAGTACCGATTGGCCTTGTCGATGTCCCTTCCGAGAACCAGGCGTGAATGGTTGATCGACCAGAGTCTGCTCTCCCATTTTTTGACGATCTGGTGTTCTTCCAGCGTCAACGGGCGGTCGATCGAGTCCAGTTCATCGTAATCGTCCATGGCGGATCCGTCATACGCTTCGATGACCCGTTCAAGAAGTTCTCGTCTTCGTGCGGCAATGTCGTTCATAGCGTTTTTCTCCTTCCGGCGGCATTTTATATGACCCCTTTCGCCGAAACCAACCTTTGTTCTTTCTTGAAGCGACACGGGTTGGAGCGATACACTGCCGTGTTGATTATGAAAAAGACGGCGATACAGAATCTTACTGCTATGAGAAGATTTCAAGCACTCGATACGTTGCACGGCCTGACCATCTTCGCCATGATCCTTCACAACACGGACATCGGGGAACTCGGCGGGTGGATGGGACACATGCAAAAGCCCAGCGGGTTGACGTGGGTGGACCTGGTTTTTCCATTTTTTCTTTTCTGCCTTGGAGCGGCCATTCCGCTTGCGGTGGACAGGCGGCTCGAAAAAGGCGTACCGCTATGGAAAATCCTGGCCCACGTTGCTTACCGCGCGGCGGCCTTGTGGTTTCTGTCGGTGCTTTGGGTTCGGGGTCAGGGGCCGAAGGAGCATAATGCCCTTCTGCGTCTTATCGAATTCGCTTGTATCGTGCTTCTGTTCATGCGTCCTCATCCGCTGACGGCACGGTTCCGCTGGCTGAAATATGTGAATTACCTTCTGAAGTTCGCCGCCGCCAGACCGATGTGTACGACCATCACCACTCCTAAGTATCCGTGGAATCTTTCGGCCCCCGTGATGTTGCCGTCGTCGGCGCCCCAGAATATCTTGATGCGGGCGTTGACACGCTCCACGGCTGTCCGCCCCTTGTACCGCCTCTCAAACTGCTTCGTCGCGCGCGGGATCGGCGGAAAACGACGCAAATCAATCTCCCGCTTGACCCGCACCGTCTTGCCGTACTTTCTGCCGGCATTGCATCGCTTGTGTGAGGGGCACTTCCAGCCGCCGTGACAGGCACCGCAGCGATACTTCAGCGTTCCGCGTGACGGCTCGTGTCCGATGTAGGCCATCTTGTGACGAACCGGAGGATCGCTGACCTTGTCGTAGCAATAAACCGTCCCCGCCTCGTCATAGACGATGTTGCTGTTGCCGTCGTGGCCTGGAAGCATCCGCTCGAAGTTCTCCTTCCACATCGAGCGGTTCTCGATCACCGGTGCGATCTTTGCCTCATGCAACAACTCGTGGACCTTTTCGTCGTCGGCTGCCTTGTCGTACGCCAGCGTCCGAATACGGCCACGTTCCGGATCGTTTTTCCGCTTGGGTTTCTGGACCGGAAGGTTCTGCTGAGCCTCGGCCAGAATATCCGGCAGCACCTTGTTATCGCCCGTGTTGGCCGAGGTAATCTGATATGCCAGGGCCACTTCATGAGAGGTGTCCACCAGCAGGTGGAACTTGTAGCCGAACCACTCGACGACCTTTGTGACATTGCCTTCCTCGTCGGTGTATTCCTTGCGGCCTCCGGTCGGCTGGGGCAGGGAGGGATTCTTGAGAGGGTTCTTGCTTCGCGGCAGCCGCCCCGACAGTCCCGAAGCATCGCCGGCCGTGTGGACGCCAAGGTCGCTGACGACCTCCGCCAGCTGCCGGACCATTGTGTCAAACACCTCGTGCAGAAGCGTCAGGTGCGGCTTGGTCCCAAGGACTTTCATAAAACGGGACATGTTCCACTTCCTGGGGACCTGCGTTTCGGATCGGATTCCGATCAGTAGTCGCAGCGCCGCATTGCGTCGCAGTTCTCCGAGGCAGGACTCGACGGACTGGTGGCGCAGCAGGATTGTCAGGAGCATCGTTCCCCACAGGACGCTTACGGGGTAGTCGTCCCTGCCTTTGCCTCGCCACTGGCGCAGCGAGGCCAGCAGTTTTGCGTCGGGGACGCTTTTGAGGAACTGCCTGATGGTCTTGAGTGTTGGGCTGTCTTCGAGGCAGTCCCAGGCGAACAGTGGTTTTGTTGCGGCGATTCTCATTCGTGTATTTCCTTGCTGCCGGAGGCCGGCGAGATCGTCCCGCTGCCGGAACTAAAAAGATTCTACACCGCAACCCATCCCCGATATAAGGGGTAGTTGGTCTAAAAATTGAGAAAATATTTCTTCTTTGGGATCATACTCAACAAAATCAATCCTCGCTGCGGGTAAGGCCATTTTCAACCTGATCGTAATTCCCTATGACTCAAAAGCCTCCATACAACGCAACCGCCTCGATTCTTGAATTTTGTCATTGACATCGCCCGACTCGACGTGTACAGTTTTCTTTGACGATCAGTAGTTGAAACCGGCTTCTGTGAGCATCTGTTGTCTTGCCGACCGCTCGATCTTGAGGTATCGAAATCGGAAGGCCGGACAAGCGGAAGTGGGCGAGCAGTTAGCGGCCGCTCGTTCAGGCTCCGGGTCGGACTGCTGCCGCTGTCTGAATACCTTGGTTTGATGCCATAACGCCGCCTTTGGCGATGAAGTGGCGAAAAATATCGGATAAATACCAGGGAACCGTGAGTGGACGGTTTTTTTCCGGGCTACCCGCCTTCGCTAAGGCTACGGCGTGGCAAGCGGGCTGCTGAATACGACAAAACCCGGTGGTGTAATCGGTAACACACGAGTTTTTGGTACTCGCATTCCAGGTTCGAGTCCTGGCCGGGTTGAAAAGACGAGTAACTGGGAACTAGGGACCAGATGATAGATAACCTTAAGATATTTTCAGGCAGGGCGCATCCGGCGTTGTCCAGGCAGATTGCCGAGTATCTCGGACTGCCGCTGGGGCGCGTCTCGGCCGAGCCGTTTCCCGACGGTGAACTCGTGGTCAAACTCGAAGAAGACGTCCGCGGACGGGACATCTTCTTCATCCAGCCGACGTGTACGCCCGTAAATACAAGCCTGATGGAGTTGTTAATCTTCCTCGACTGCGCCCGTCGGGCCTCGGCCGAGCGACTTACGGCGGTTATCCCGTACTTCGGATACGCCCGCCAGGACCGCAAAGACGAAGGCCGAGTCCCCATTACCGCCAAACTGGTGGCCAACCTGATCTCCACCGCCGGGGCCGACCGCGTCCTTACGATTGACCTTCACGCCAGTCAGATTCAGGGTTTCTTTGACATCCCCGTCGATAACCTCTACGCCGAACCAGTCCTGAGCAACTACTTCAGCCGGCACAAATTTGAAAACCTGACCCTCGTCAGCCCGGATGCCGGCAACGCCAAGCGCGCCGGCGTATATGCCGAGCGGCTCGGAGGGGACCTTGCTGTTATCGATAAGCGGCGCATCAGCGGCAGCGAGATCGCCGTCGGGCGAATCATCGGCGACGTCAAGGGTAAAACCGTCCTGATGATGGACGACATGATCTCGACGGCGGGAACCGTCTGCGAGGCGTCAAGGCTTTGCAGGGACGAAGGCGCCGAGCGTATCTTTGTCGGCGCTACTCACGCGATCCTCTGCGGACCGGCGGTCGAACGCCTTCGGGCGGCTCCGATCGACGAAATCGTCGTTACCGATACAATCCCGATTGAGGAACAGACCGTCCAGGCCCTTAAATTAAAAATCCTGTCCATCGCGGAACTGATGGGCGAGGCAATCCATCGTATCCACAACGACGAATCCGTAAGCAATCTGTTTTCGAAATAAAGGGAATCAACCCATGGAAATGCTGAAAATTACCAGGCGAGAAAAATCGGGCACCAGAGAGGCCCGCCTTTTGCGTCAGAACGGATTTATACCGGCGATAATCTACGGCCACGGTGAGGAAAACCTGGCAGTAAGCCTGTCGGCACACGACATCGAACTTGCCGTAAAGCACGGCGGACACCTTCTCCAGTGCAATCTGGATGACCGGGAACAGAACTTCCTGCTCAAGGACGTGCAGTACGATTACCTCGGCCACAATATTATCCACGTTGACCTGACCCGTGTTAACCTTGATGAGCGAGTAGAAGTAACCGTGCCGATCGTGCTCAGAGGCGCGCCGGTCGGCGTGGAATCGGAAGATGGCGTGCTGAGGCAGCAACTGAACGAACTGAATGTCCAGTGCGTGGTAACGAATATTCCCGACGAATTGCGTGTTTCGATCGCCGAGATGCACACGGGCGACGTGCTGCGGGTGGCGGACCTGTCCCTGCCCGAAGGCGTTACTTCCCAGGAAGATCCCGAGACGGTCGTCGCGTCCGTTTCGATCATAGTCGAGGAAGTCGAAGCGCCGGCCGCCGAAGCTGCCGAAGCCGCCGTGCCTGAAGTCATCGGCGAGAAGGCCGAAGAAGAGTCTGCCGGAGAGCAACCTGAAGCCGGCCAGAAGTAACGTGGCACCGGTTTGTAACCTGTGGTCCTGTGCCATGTGGAAAGACTCACGGGCGGGACCTTGCCTACCGGCAGGCAGGCGCCCGTGCCACGTTGCCGGAGCCGTACCTTGGAACAGGATGGCGCAGAAATTAAAATTGTGGTCGGCCTCGGCAACCCCGGCCAACAGTATCGCAATACGCGCCACAATGTCGGTTTCATGGTATTAAAGCAGCTGCGGAAGCGATGGGAGCCGGGCCGGGGCAGGTTGAAGTTTCACGCCCGGTGTTGGCAGGCGAGCATCGGCGGACGGACGGTCATATTAGCGGCGCCGCAGACGTACATGAACCGCTCCGGCCTGGCCGTAGCGGAAATAACGTCGTTTTACAAGGCCGATCCGTCGGCGGTGCTGGTGGTGATGGATGACCTGGCCTTGCCGCTGGGGCGGCTTCGGGTCAGGGCGTCCGGGTCCGCCGGCGGGCATAAGGGACTGGGCGACATACTGAAAATGATGGATACTAACCGGCTGGCGAGACTGCGGATCGGTATCGGCGCGCCGCCGGAAGATTTCGATTCGGTCGATTACGTGCTGAGCAGGTTTCGTCGTGACGAGAAGCCCGTAATCTCCAGCGCAATCGAATCGGCCGCCGACGCGGCCGAAGACTGGGTTTCAAAAGGCATCACCTGCGTCATGGACCGTTACAACAGCGAGAATGGATGCACAGGGAAATCTTAACAGACGGGAAAAGATATATGAAAACGTACGAAGCAATGTTCCTGGTGGACGCCGGAAATCATGAATACGAGGACGCTTTCGCGCCTGTACGCGATGTGCTCAAACGAGTCGAGGCCGAGGTGCTGACCATTAAGCCGTGGGACGAGCGCCGACTGGCTTACAAGATCAAGGGGCGAAAGCGGGGCCTGTACGTTCTGACGTACTTCAAGGCCGATCCCGCGCGGCTTGGCGAATTGCAGCACGACATCCAACTGAACGAAAGTGTTCTGCGCGCAATGGTTCTGTCGGCCGACCACGTCACCGCCGAGCAGATTAACGCCGATACGCCCGCCACTGCCGCCGAAGCGCGGCGAGTAAATGCCGAAGCCGAACGCGCCGCCGCTGCCGAAAAACAGGCCGATTCAGACGAAAAAACATCGCAGAAAGATCGGGTGGAAGAACCGGCGGACGTCCAGAAACCCGCCGAACAATCGGCAGAGCCACAAGACGGTTCTGGACAAACCGAATCGATTAAGAACAATATCGAAACAGATGCAGATAAGCCGGGCGGGGATATAAAAGATCGGGATCCGGACATTCAGACTTGACAGCCGCCTGCGAAGAAAGCGAGAAATAACCATGGCAAACTACAACAAAGTCATCCTCGTCGGCAACCTTACGCGCGACCCGCAATTGTCTTATCTGCCCAACCAGACTCCGGTATGCGAATTCTCCCTGGCGGTGAATCGTCGCTGGCGCGGGACCGACGGCGAGCAGCGCGAAGAAACCTGCTTCATCGACTGCCGATGTTACGGCAAACAGGCCGAAACCTTTAACCAGTACATGTCCAAGGGTCGGCCCGTACTGATAGAGGGTCGGCTTCAGTTGGACAGGTGGGAAAGTCAGGACGGGCAGAAGCGTTCCAAGCACAGAATATCCGTGCAGAATTTTCAGTTTCTCGGTCAGGGCGGTCGAGACCAGTCATCCTCGCCGTCGGCTCCCCGGCAGCAAAGCAGGCCCGTTGCGCCACCGCAGGACGCCGCGCCGGAAGCGCCCGCCGGGCCGGAATACGACGCCGCCCCTATGGACCAGCCCGTCGGGCCAGGCGACGATATTCCGTTTTAAGTAACTGTGTGGCACAGGTTTGTAACCTGTGCGACGAGTTATAAAAATGTTCGGTTGATACGAGTTATAAACCTGTTCGGTTGACACAGGTTACAAACCTGTGCCACCAACGGATTTAAGGTTGAAAGAATAGTAGTAGCCAAAGAATAAGGAGAAATCAGTCAGATGCCTAAGCGATTCGATTCCCGCCGGTCAGGAAAACCGACCGACCGGAAAAACAAATCCCGCTATCGTGAGCAGAATAAGTGCCGATTCTGCCGCGAGAAGGTCAGTGAGATAGATTACAAGGACATCGGCGCCCTGCAGAAATTGGTAACTCAGCACGGCAAGATGTTTTCGCGGAAGCGCAGCGGAAACTGCGCCCGTCACCAGCGAAGCGCCCAGCGAGCCATCAAGCGCGCCCGCTTTCTGGGGCTGATACCATACGTAACGTAGGGAACATGCCAGATGAAACTTTTACTGCGTCAGAATATTGATAAACTTGGACGGATCGGCGAGATCGTGAGCGTTCGCCCCGGATACGCCCGCAACTACCTGCTTCCTCATGGTCTGGCAATGGCGCCTACCGAAGCCAACCTGAAGGCTATCGAAGCGGACAAACAAGCCTACCTCAAACAACTTGCCAAGGAGCGGGCTGACCTTAAAGCCCGCGCCGAATTACTGGATGGCAAAGAGGTTACAATCTTCGCACGCGCCAACGAGGAAGGGTATCTATACGGCTCGGTCGGCCCGGCGCAGATCGCCGCGGAGCTCGATAGCGAAGGGATCAGTATCGAAATCGAAAATATCGTCCTGGACGAGCCGATCCACATGCTCGACAAGTATGAGGTGCAGGTGCGCTTCGCAGAGGAAATCTCGGCCAATATCAGCGTCTGGGTAGTGCCGCCGCGAGACTCCGAACAAGATCAACCTGACAGCGACGAGAAAACCGATCAACCCGTCGAAGACGAATCTGACCCGAATCCGTCTTCCTTCCAAGCGAATACGGACTGACGATAACCGCCAGGGACAGGCGATGACTACTAAAGACCCTTCCAGTAGCGACACGACGGACGTGGAAAAGGTATCTTCCGGCGCTGGTAAACCGGAGTCGGAATATGTCCCCGCTTCGCCGACAGGGACGGGTGAAAAACGCGCCGCCGGCGGGCAGCCTGCTGCAACCCAGCGCGTACTGCCGAACTCGGTCGAGGCCGAGGTCTGCACGCTCGGCTCGATGGTGCTGGACGCAGCCACCATTGATATAGTCGTGCATATCACCCGGGCAGAGGATTTCTTCCGTCCGGCGCACAGGATTATTTACGAGACGCTCTGCCGGATGCACAATTCCGGCAAACCCATTGACCTTGTTACGCTCAACGATGAATTGAAGCGAGCCAAGCTGCTGGAACGGATCGGCGGGTCGGAGTACCTGGCGGTCCTGGCCGAGGGCGTCCCCTCCACCGCTACCGCCGAATACTACGCCCGAATGGTTCGCGACAAGGCCCTCCTGCGCAATCTCATCGCCGCCAATCAGCAGATCATCCAGGACGCATACGACAGTCAGGACGACCCTGCCGAGATACTCGACCAGGCCGAGCACAGCATTTTCCAGATAGCCTCCCGTCAGATCGGCGACAACGCCAGAAGCCTCGAAAGCCTGCTCCAGCATACGTTCGAGACCCTCTCTGCCGCCGACGGCTCGATGATAACCGGCGTGGCGACCGGGTACTTCAAACTTGACGAACTGACCGCCGGTTTCCAGAACAGCGAGATGATCGTCATCGCAGGCCGACCTTCAATGGGCAAGACCGCCCTTGCGCTGAACATGGCCGAGTACATGGCCGTCGAGGACGGCAGGAGCGTCCTGCTGTTTTCGCTGGAGATGTCGAAGGCCCAACTGGCGCTGCGGTTCCTCTGCGCCCGCGCCCGCCAGAACGCCGCACGCCTGCGCCGCGGCAACCCATCGGCGGAGGACTGGACAGGGCTCCAGATGGCGGCCGGCGACCTTGAAAAGGCGAAAATCTTCATCGACGATTCCGCCGATCTGAATATACTCCGCCTCCGCGCCAAGGCACGGCGAATGGCGGCCGGCGAAGGGCTGGACTGCGTCATCGTGGACTACCTCCAGTTGATGACGCCGATGGGCAGGACCGAATCGCGCCAGCAGCAGATAGCCGAGATGTCCCGTGGCCTCAAGGCACTCTCGCGCGAACTGAATATCCCCATCGTCGTGCTCAGCCAACTCAACCGCGCCGCCGAAGGCAGGGAAGGACACCGCCCCCGCATGAGCGACCTGCGGGAGAGCGGCGCTATCGAACAGGACGCCGACGTCGTTATACTGCTGCACCGCGAGGACTACTACCACCGCGACGACCCGGACTATCAAACGACCAACAAGACCGAGGTAATCATCGCCAAGCAGCGCAACGGCCCGATCGGCACGGTCCCGCTGACCTTCCTGCCGGAGTGCATACGGTTCGAAAACTTCGCCTCCGAGGAAGTGTACGGATTCTGATACCGCAGGGGTTATTGCGGAATGCGGAATGCGGAATGCGGATTCCGGCAATCGTACGCACATGGAAATCCGCAATCCGAAATGGGCACAAAACAGGTCTAAACTCCTCAAAAACCATGTTGCCATACACAACCAGAAAATCAGGTCGCTCACCTTTACAAACCCGTGCCGCTAAAAATCTTTGACATCATCCCCGCTACGGGTATCATTTCTCACAATATCGTCCTGGACAATCTATACAGGAATTCTGACGGGAGAAGCCCTGTGAATCTTATCTACCGAACGGTGATCATAACGGCGGCGTTGACCGGCGTGGTGCTGCCTGCGGCGGTCTTCGCTCAGGCGGCCGGAGCCGGTCCGTCGAATACGGTTATCGAGGTTCGCGTCGAAGGCAATAAAATTCTCAGCGATTCGGCCGTCCTGTCCGACGTCAAGACCCGATCCGGACAACCTTACAGCGAAAAAGTCGTCCGCGATGACGAACAACGACTGCTGAAAACCCGCCGATTCGACAACGTCGTCGCCACAAAAACCCAGACCGACAAGGGCGTCATCGTAACCTTCACCGTTACCGAACGCCCGCTCATCGAGACGGTGCAATTCAGGAACAACAAAGTCTTCAAGGACAGCAGTTTGGCCGGGTTGCTCCCGTTCGGCCAGGGCGACCCCGTTGACCGCTATCAGATCATCCGCGGCGCAGAGGCCATCGAGGGCAAGTACCGCTCCGCTGGTTATCACCACGTTAAAGTTACACCCCCTCCCCAGGGCAGCCGGGAAGTCGTGTACACAATAACCGAAGGTTCGAAGACCTATATCCGGAAAATTCGCTTCGCGGGCAATTCGGCCTTCGGCGCACGTCGGCTCAAAGGCGTAATCAGCAGCAGGAAAAGGTTCTGGCCTTTCATAACCGGGGTGCTGGAGACAGAGACCGTCGAGAACGACGTCGTGGACCTGCGGCATTTCTACCGGTCCGAAGGTTTCCTCGATGCAAAGGTCGGCTGCGAAAAGCAGTTTTCCGCCGACAAAAAAAAGGTCGTATTAATCTTCGGGATAGAAGAAGGTCCGCGATACCGCATCCGCAAAACGGTTTTCCATGGCGTCAGGGTCTTCGCCGCAGACGAGATCCGCAAGGACCTGAAACTCGTTGCCGGAGCGTTCTACGACGGCCTGTCGGCGCACCGCGACCTGATAAGCATCCGCAATTCCTACGGCGAGATCGGCTACATCGAGATTGCCGTTACGGCCAAGACCCGATACACCGACAAACCCGGAGAAGTGGACCTTGTCTATACCGTTGCCGAAGGGCGCCAGTTCCGCGTCGGGCGGATCGACATCCGCGGAAACGACGTGACCAAGATGAACGTCATCCGGCGGCAGTTGCGCCTGGAGCCGGGGCAGTTATACAACACGGTCGCAGCCGATGAGTCGCGCAGGCGGCTGCTCGAAACCGATCTGTTCGAAATGGAAAAGGTTACCATTACCCCCTACGGCGACGAACCCGGCGTCCGAAACGCACTGGTGGAGGTAACCGAGACCGACACAGGACGGTTTATGATCGGGGCGGGACTGTCCAGCAACGTCGGACCGTTCGGCAGCATTGCGCTGACCGAAAAGAACTTCGACATATTCGCCTGGCCGAAGTCATGGGACGATGTGCGGCGAAAGCGGGCCTTCCGCGGCGCCGGGCAGATACTCCGCCTCAGCGCCGAGCCGGGACTCGAGTTTATGCGGTTCAGTATCGACTGGCGTGAACCTTATCTGTTCGACAAACCTTATACACTCGGGACCCGCGCCTTTGCATTCACCACCGGACGGGAATCGTACGACGAGACGCGCTACGGCGGTATCGTCAGCCTGGGACGCCGTTTCAAGAACCGCTGGTACGGCGAAGTGGCCGGACGCATCGAAGGCGTGCAGGTTGACGACCTCGACGACGACGCGCCGAAAGACGTCCGTGACGTGAAGGGAACCACGGCGCTGATGGGCGTAAAAGGCACGCTGATCCGCGACAGGACCAACAGCCGGTGGCTGCCGTCGAAGGGAGACCGTATCAGATTCAGTTACGAGCAGGTTATGGGCGATTTCAACTTCGGCCGGGCCAATACCGAATACCGCATCTATCACACTGTCTATACCGACGCGACCGAACGTAAGCACATCCTCGCCGGACGCGCCGCAGCCGGGGCCATCTTCGGCGACGCGCCCGTCTTCGAACGATTCTACGGCGGCGGGCTGGGATCGGTCCGCGGATTCCAATTCCGCGGTATCAGCCCCAGGCAGGGAATAGACGACGATCCCATAGGCGGTGATTTTAAAGTATTCGTCGGTGGTGAATACACCTTCCCAATTATCGGCAAAAACCTTCGCGGCGTCGTCTTCCTCGACAGTGGAACGGTTGAAAGAAATATTGAAATAAATAACTATCGCGTCTCGGCGGGCTTCGGCCTGAGGCTGCAAATGCCGTTCTTCGGACGCGTGCCGATGAGCCTCGACTTCGGATTCCCATTAAACAAAACCGACAAAGACGATACCCAACTGATCAGCTTCAGCATCGGCTGGGTTTTTTGATAATGTCGCAGGCAAAGGAGAACCCGAAGGCCTGTAGGCCGGGACGAAGTGAAGCGGAGTCTCGGCAATTTCGCATTGTAAAGGAGAACACGAAGATGAAATCCTTCAGGATGTTATTGGTTTTGGTGATTCCGGTGTTGGCTGTTGCGGCGTTTCTGGGTCGGAGTTCGGCCCAGCCCGCCGCCGCTCCGGCGGCGCGTCCGGTCCCGGCGACGCGCGTGGCCGTTTGCGATATTGCGACAGTATTCAACAAGTATCAACGGGTAAAGGATCTCAACGACCTGTTCGTAAAGAAGCGCAAGGCCATCGCAGACGAGGAAGAGCAGGGCAAGCAGAAAATCCGCCGGATCGGCAAGATGCTGGACGCCCTTCGGCCCGGCTCGAAGGAGTACGAGGCGAAAATAGTCGAATTCGAAAAGCAATCGGTTGAGCAGGCGATTGCGATAAAAATCAGGAAAAACGCGGTCCTCCGCTGGCATCGCCTGCTTACCGAGGAGATGTACAGAGAAATCCTCGCCGCCGTCGCCGTGGTGGCAAAGCAGCGAAATTGCGACCTGGTGTTGTATCGCGAGAGTGTGGAGATCGCCAGCCAGTCCACCTCGGAACTGCTCAACAAGATCGCCCAGCGCAAATGCCTGTATTGCAATCCCGCTATCGACCTGACCGACATGGTGCTCAAGCGGATTAATGGCAAGTATATAAATCGCCCGAAATAGCAATCGGCGGCGCAGGATCACAACCTGTGTCTCTAACGGTTACAAGGTTTTCGATTTGTGTCTCTGCGAAAAAACACACAGGTTAAAAACCTGTGCCACCATACCTTCGAGCGTCCTTCATGTGTTCAAGTCTTGTAGAGTCTGTCCGCTGAGGATATGATGACGGGTCAGGGATGGTTGATAAAAACCTTACAGTCAGTCAACTGGCGGGGCGTCTTGGCGGTCAGGTCGTCGGCGACGGCGAGGTCGTCATCACCGGTATAGCCTCGCTGGAATCGGCCGGCCCGGGCGACGTAACGTTTTTGACCGACGCCCGCCGCGCCGGCGACCTGTCCGCGACCGGGGCCGGCGCCGCCATTGTCGGGCGCGACCACCCGCCCCGGCGGGATATGCCCGCTGCGCTGTCTCTTATCTGCGTGGACGACGTAATGGCGGCCGTCGCCGCGGTATTGGAGATGCTTTCGGCGCCCGAAAAAATCCTGCCGGCCGCCGGCGTGCATCCATCGGCAGTAGTGGCTGAAGACGCCGACCTGGCCGAAGGCGTCGCCGTCGGACCCTGCGTCGTCGTCGGCGGCGGGTCCGGACTGGGACCGGGCGTCGTATTGTGCGCCAACGTTACCGTCGGCGCCGACGTTACAATAGGCGAAAAAACCGTTCTATATCCCGGAACGGTCGTTCTCGACCGCTGCCGGATAGGCAGAAACTGCCGGATCGGCCCCGGCGCGGTAATCGGGTCAAGCGGTTTCGGATACTACTTCGCCGACGGCAGGCACAACAGGATAACGCACATAGGCACAGTCGAGATCGGCGACGAAGTTGACATCGGGGCGTGCGCCTGCGTGGACCGCGCCAAGTTCGACGCTACCCGCATCGGCGACGGGACGAAGATAGACAACCTCGTCCAGATCGCCCACAACGTTCGGATCGGGCGCGGTTGCCTCCTGGCCGGGCAGGTTGGAATCGCCGGCAGCAGCGTGCTGAAAGACTACGTCGCGCTCGGTGGGCGAGCGGGCGTCAGCGATAATATCACGCTCGGGACGGGCGTGAGGGCGGCGGCCCAGACGGGCGTGATCCGGGACGTTCCGGACGGCGCGGAGGTAATTGGTTATCCGGCCCTTCAGGCCACAAGACAACTGCGGGTCTGGAAAATCACCGCCGAACTGCCGGAACTGCGGAAAAAAGTGCGGCAACTGGAAAAGAGGCTCGCGGAACTTGAATCAGCAAACCATTAAAGCCGAAGCCGAAGTCGCCGGTCCGGGACTGTTCAGCAGCATCGAGGCCCGGATGAAGTTTCGCCCGTCCGAGGCGAATACCGGCATCGTGTTCGTGCGGACCGACCTGCCGAACCCCGCGCGGATCAGCGCTACGGCGGCGAACCTTTCACCACAGCAGGATCGGCGTACTTCCATACGCGACGGGACAATCTCGATAAACACGATCGAGCACGTGCTGGCGGCGATTAACGGGCTGGGTATCGATAACGTCGTCATCGAACTGGACGCCGAAGAAGCCCCCGGCCTCGACGGTTCTTCGGGACCTTTTACAGACGCCCTGTCGGCCGCCGGCATCGAGCAGCAGGAAGCGGAAAAGAAAATCTTCGTCATAGATACCCCGATCGCCGTCTCGCAGGGCGAGGCGATGATCGCCGCCCTGCCCGGAGAGGGCGATTTCCTGGACATCCTTTTCGACCTGGACTACAGCCTTATCAGTAAGAGCGTCGGCCGGCAAGTCCTGGCCTTCAGGCTTTACGCGGACGATTTCTCCTCGCAGATCGCCCCGGCCCGGTCGTTCCTGCTCGAACAGGAGGCCAGGGAATTTCAGGCCCGCGGATGGGGAAGCCACCTGACGGCGAAGGATTTTCTTGTCATGGGCCCCGACGGTCCCGTCGATAACGAGTTGCGTTTCGCCGACGAGCACGTCCGTCACAAGATTGCCGACCTGGTGGGCGATCTGGCGCTGCTGGGCAGGTCGCTTCGCGGACGGATCGTCGCCTACAGGAGCGGTCACAGCCTCAATCACCAGTTGGTCAGGAAACTCGCCGAGCAGGCCGCGGCGCGCGAGCGGGCCAAGGCGCTGCTACGCGAACCGTCCATGGACATACGCCGCATAATGCGCCTGCTGCCGCACCGATACCCGTTCCTGATGATAGACCGCGTCATCGAACTGGACGGCGACCGCAGGGCCGTCGGCGTCAAAAACGTCTCGATAAACGAACCCTATTTCCAGGGCCATTATCCCGGCGAGCCGATAATGCCCGGCGTGATGATTCTCGAGGCGATGGCGCAGATGTCGGGCGTCCTGCTGAGCCAGCGACTCGAGCATACCGGCAAGGTCGCCGTGCTGCTGAGCATGGACCGCGCGAAGATGCGCCGACCGGTCCGACCGGGCGATCAACTCGTGATAGAGGCCGAAGCCCTGCACGTCCGCAGCCGGACCGGACATTGCAGGTGCCGGGCAATGGTCGCCGGAAACCTCGCAGCCGAGGCCGAGATAAAATTCATGCTCGTGGACGCAGAACCTATTTAGGAAAACTGTAGCCGCAGAGGCGCAGAGAACGCAGAGAAGAGAAAATAATAAAGACAAAAACATGAAAATATTTTTAATCCTTTTCATCCTCTGCGGTCTCTGCGCCTCTGTGGCCCATTTTGTCTGAAAGAAATATTCTTCGAATTACTATGCCGAAAATTTCATCCAAAGCGATAGTTTCCAATCCCGCCGGCCTGGCCGACGACGTAGAGGTCGGACCGTTCAGTTTCATCGGTCCCGACGTGGTGGTCGCCGCCGGCGTCGTCATTGCCAATAACGTAACGATTACTGGCAGGACGCGGATCGGGCGGTCCTGCCGGCTCTTTCCCGGGTGCGTCGTCGGCTGCACGCCGACCAAGTCGGACGCAGCCGGCGTCGGCCCCTGCCGCATCGGCGCAAACAACATTATCCGCGAACACGTTACCATCGAATCTGGCCTGGACGAGAAGACCGGAACTATTCTCGGCGACAACAATATGCTGATGGTCGGCTGCCACGTCGGGCACGACGCCGACCTTGCCGGAGAGGGCTTATTCGCCAACTTCACCCGGATCGAGCATCACGCCCGAATCGAAAAATACGTGCGAACCAGCGGCTTCACCAGCATCGCCCCATACGTAACAGTCGGGGCCTATACCTTCACCACCGGCTACTCCGGCATCGACCGCGACGCGCCGCCGTTTGCGATCGTGCAGGGTTATCCATTCTGCGTCCGCAATATTAACAAGGAAAACCTCCGCCGGTGCGGATTTACGCCGCAGACAATCGACTTTCTCAAGAAGGCCTTCCGCATGATCTTCAACGGCAGGACGCCTTTGCCTGATCCGGAGCAGCTCAGCGCGGTCGAGCAGGCCTTCGACGACGAACACGTAGCCGAACTGGTAGCCTCGCTCCGTCGCAGCGCAGCCGGACAGACCGGCAGGCAGCTCCAGCCGGGCAAATAAAGAAAAAAAGGCCGCAGAGACGCAGAGATCGCAGCAGGTAGGGTGTGGAAGGTTCTGTTCCCTGCACACCGAATACCTTATATACCAATCGCGGTGTGCAGGAAAAAGAACCTGCACACCCTACGACAACGACCAATGGACCTGACCGTTATACGAGAGATTGCCGACGGGGCTGAGATTGCCCCGGACGTTCGCATCGGACCGTGCTGTGTCATCGGCCCGGATGTCGTTATAGGCTCCGAGACCGAACTGGGCTGCCGTGTTACCGTTACCGGCAGGACGAGAATCGGCGGCGATAACCTTATCCAGGACGGGTGCGTCCTCGGTTCCGTCCCGCAGGACCTTAAATATCAGGGTCGGCCTACGTATCTGGTTATCGGTGATCGTAACCGCCTCGGTCCGAAAGTTACGGCCCACGTCGGGACCGAGGCCGGCGGAAGCCTTACCCGCATCGGCAACGACAACGTCCTGGACGTCGGCGCTCACATCGCCCACGACTGTTACGTGGACGATCAGACTTACATCGGTCCTGCCGTCCTGCTGGCCGGTCACATCCGCGTCCAGACCGGCGCGGTGCTGGATGAGATGGTCGGCGTGCATCATTTTACGACGATAGGTCGCTTCAGCCGGGTCGGCCCGCGGACGCCGGTGGTCCGGGACGTCCCGCCGTTCACCTTCTTTTCCTCGTCGGGCTACTACACGTCGCCTGCGTCCATAAGAGGCGTTCACGAGCAGGGACTCTCGACGGCGGGCATCCCGCCGGCGCAGGCCGATGCACTGCGCC
>DAOVFI010000625.1 GCA_030673005.1 Planctomycetales bacterium | reverse complement strand
CGTTTCATCTCGGCGCGGAACTGTTCGATCTGCGAGATCGTCCCGGCGTCGCTGACGTTTGACATCGGGAAACTCAGGTAAGCCTTCTTCCACTGCGGTTCGGAGATGAGTCTTGAAAACATCTCAGCCGGTAGGTTTTCTCCGTCCCGGTTGTCCGGTCCGCGGGCGATGATATAAAAGCAGCCGTGCCCGCGAACGATCTGGCTGAGCAGTTCGGTCGCCAGTATCTCCTCCTCGCGCCAGACCATAAGGTCCTTGAGGGTGTGATTGGTGTGCCCGTCGCGGATCAGGCGGGCGTGCACGCGATCTATATTATCGACCAGCGTTACGTACAGGTCGGCGTTCAGTTCGCCCATCAGGTCGTAGTCGAATGCGTAGAACAGCCCGTGCCGCCAGCGGAATATGGCGTGGGTATTGACGACGACATGTACGCCGGCGGACTCCGGCGAGGTAATCCCGGCGGCGCTTTCAGCGAGGATGTCCTTGAATACGCTACGGCGGAGCAGGTTCAGGCGGCTCAGCGGCAGGTCGAGTATTTTTCCGTCCGGCACGTCCGGCGCCTCGGCGTACATAAGTTCGCCGACGTTATAAAGCCTGACGGACCGGCCCGCGCAGGATGCGACGGCCGACGCCCGCTCGAGGAAGACCTTCTTGTCCATCCCAACCTGTCCGGTAACGACTACTCGCATGAAAACCTCTTAACACTCCGGCGAAGATTCAATCGGCGAATGCAAATCGCTCCACGCTTATGTAACCAGTAACCAGTAATCAGTAACCAGTAATCGGTAACCAGTAATCGGTAACCAGTTGCTGATTTTGACGGCTACTCATAACAGGTTACTGATTATGGATTACCGATTACATAACAGAAAATTACAACTGTCTGTTAAAAGCAATTCTCATTGTAGCATTAATACTACAACGCCACTTGTGTTTCTATTGTGTCGCCAGATCGTTGTGTAGTAACCAGTAGCCGGTAGCCAGTAGCCGGTAGCCGGTCCTGGTCTGTGCTGCTGTTTACGGGCTACTGACTACGGGCTACCGGCTACTTTATAACGTACGCAAGCGGCGAACGTTGCCGGATGAGCTTTGGGTTACAATTGCGACAAGACAATCAAGTGGCGTTGTAGCTTTAATACCGCCTTTGTATCGGAATCGTCAATTCCCGTCTCAACGGATGTTACTCCAGCCGGCTGAAAAATCCCCGGCGTCGCTGATACAACAGCAGTGCTTCGGAACGATCCAGAGGTTGGAATATTGTTCATTTTTATAAGTAAAGACAGCAAAACGCCGGACCGATGTGCGATGAGGTGTAATGAGGTTTGAAGGATTGTATCGGATACAGTGACAGGGACATCAGAGTCCCCAAAAGAAAAGGAGAATCAGTAATGCCCAGTACAACCACAAGAAGCAGAAGCAAAAAGTCTCGCAGCACGACTGCTGCAAGGCCGAACAGGTCGAAGACTACCAGC
>DAOVFI010000006.1 GCA_030673005.1 Planctomycetales bacterium | reverse complement strand
GCAAGGGGCGGCCGTCATCATCGCCGGCGGCATGGGGCAGCGCGCCCAGCAATTATTCGTCCAAAACGGTATCGCCGTCGTTGTCGGAGCGCCGGCAGAGACTCCGGACATCCTGGCCGAAGCGTACATCAGCGGGTCTTTCCAGGCAGGAGAGAATATTTGCGACCACTGATCTCGTCCCGGTGTTGCGAAAACACGTGGCACGGGCGTCCCGCCCGTGCCACGAAAACGGTCAGTTTGAGCATTTAAGTTGATTTCGGTTCTGCGGATTGCAATGAAGAAGGGCGGTTTGAGGGCAACAGGCCGGTCGATAATCGAGGAAGCACTGTAACTGTCTGCGCATAAAGAACCTTCCACACCCTACCTGCTTATGTTGTGAATTCGCCCTACTGAGTGCCGAACAGGATCGGGACAGACATATTATCTCGTTGATATTTCCGTTCGTAGCCGTTAGGGTGTCGTTATGGCGAGATTGACCGGGTTTGTTGTTCCGGATTGTCCGCATCACGTCGCGCAGAGTGGCAATCGTCGGATGCAGACGTCTTTCGATATCGGAGAACGCCATTCATATTTCCGATGTCGTGTCCCCTCATATTCGCCTGAAATCTTCATTGAAGGAGCGCAACAATGAAACGATTCTCTCTCAGCAACATCGTGGTCGCGGCGACTTGCGCATTTGTGCTGGTTTGGGGTGGTGGGTGCACAACCGGACCGGGTGCGAAGCTGAACCCGCGTCAGCAAATGCTACTGGACACGGTGGACAAGTTCCATCGCCTCGCACGGACGGACGGCGAAGTCGCACTGAAGCGATACCAGACACCCGAGAGCGCCGGGCAATTCGAGACGGCCCTCGGCGCCCTGGAAGGTCACTGGGTCGATGTCTTCAGACCATCCGTTTACGGCGTGAGATTCTTCGGCTCCGATGAGGCCCTGGTGTTGTTCTATAACCCCTGGTCGGATATTGGTTTCATCGCCTTGTGGCAACCGGTCGGGCAGACGTTCGGCATCACAGACGCCGAACTGGTTCCGGGCGACTGCATCCGCAAGCGTGGTGTCCCGCCGTTCAAACTGCTGCGCCACTGGCGACGGACTGACGAGGCGCCGCTGCTGGCAGTGTGCGAGTCGGCCTACCAGACACTGGAAGCCTTTCGGCAAACGTTTAGTCGGTCGAAAGATAAGCCGCCGCCGGCGCAGTGGCGTACGCGGCTACCGGTTCTTCAGAATCCCGAGCTGCGGGAAGGTTGCATCCTCGGCGCGGGGATGATGCTGTCTATAACGATCGACGGGCTAAGGGACTATCGCCATGATGAGAAGCTCTCCCCCGTTCGTAAGGCTACCGCCGCAGCGCTGGCGCAGTTGAGGCGCGGCGACCTTGCCGAAGTCCTTCGGTCCGCAGACGAAACCGGCAAGTCCACCCGCGAAGAGCTTGCCGGGGAAATGCCCGACAAGTGGGGCGGCATGCAGATTGTGGCGACGCTCGACCTGGAGGGACGCACCTTCGTATTTCTCGATTCGTCGGATCAGGCCGGCTTGTTCGTGAGTTTCTTCTTCCGGAAGGCGTCAGGCCGGGCCGATCTCAAACGGATCGACGTGATGAATTTCTGGATGTATTCCGCCGCCAAGAGCCGTCGGTAGGGTGCGGAAGGTTCTGTTTCCTGCACACGCGATTACTTCCTGATGCTCGGCGCTTTTACCTTCGGCTGTTTGGGGTTCGTTTTGCCGTTTTTCAATAACTGACGCAACGTGTCTTTGACAGAGAACTCCACCTTTTCGCCGCGTGTAATCGCATTCTTCACATTCTCCAACGTATTGGCGACGTCCACGGCAGTCCTGGCATTCTTAACCTGATTCCTGACCTTAGGGTCCTTGATATTTTCGATCTTGTCACCAAATATGTCGAAAAGGGCTTTGATGGTACCCATGTTCACCTTGAGATCGTCCTTCTTGCCGACCTTTCCACCAGTTCCGGGATTGTTCGTCGAAGGCGGGGTTCCCTTACCACCGCTGGGGTTACCCGGGCCGGCATTGCCGCCCGCGTTGCTCGTGTTGCCCGTATTGCTCGCATTGCTCGCATTGCTCGCATTGCCCGCATTACTCGTGTTGCCCGCATTACTCGCATTGCCCGCGTTGCTCGCATTGCCCGCATTGCTCGTGTTGCCCGCATTACTCGTGTTGCCCGCATTGCTCGCATTGCCCGCGTTGCTCGCATTGCCCGCGTTGCCCAGAGCGTGGTACTCACTCTTAATTTCCCGGCCCCTGTCCTTTGCGTCCTGGCCGGCGTCCTTAGCATCATCGCGCGCCCTCTCGATCCTCACGGCCAACTCGAGAGCCCTGGTAAGCCGTTCGTCCACCGCTGTCCACTCACTGTGGATGTCCGTCAGGTCCCCCATATGGTTGGCGGTCTGCCACCATTGCGTCTTGATGTTATTCCACTCGTTACGGAGGTCATTGATTCTGATTTGCAGACTGTCAAGCTTGTCGCCCAGGTCCCAGTACCTTTGCCTTTGGTCGTAGAATATGTCCCTCTGCTCGTAGAATCTGTCCCGCAGGAGGTCTCGCTGGTTTCTGTCGATCGCGTGGGATGCATAATTCCTCGGCGGTCTGCTGGGTGGCCTGCTGGGCGGCCTGGTGTGTGGTCTGCTGGGCGTGGGCGTCGTCGGGCAGCGGCACGGAGTGCGTTTGTGGGCTTCGGCGCTGCTGCAAAACAGGAAAATCAAGGGTATGATCAGGCATTTCGTCGGGTTTTCCATCGCTATCTCCTTTAATCCAAACCCAACATATTATAGTCGAAAAACAATACTTTCGTCAAGAATAATTCGCAGGGAGCGGTTTTGAGGGCACTTTGAGGGCAAAGGGCCGGTCAACAATCGAGAAAAAACCACAAGCCCCTGAGATTCAGGAGCTTGTGGAAGCCCTATGCGGACCAACGGAGAGGGTGGGATTCGAACCCACGGTACCCGAAGGCACACCGGTTTTCGAAACCGGCCCGATCAGCCACTCCGGCACCTCTCCAGTATGTAGTATGTAGGGTGTGCAGGTTCCGTTCCCTGCACACCGAATCGGCTGCCATGCCTACGGAATTATTCTATCAAATCCCCGGCGGTCTTGCACGTACTGATTTGACTTACAGGGATATTGAACTTGTTCGGCGCGACGAGCCGATGTAGAATTATAATAGATGTGGTTTTTATGTAACTTTACATCCTTGCGTACGTTTAATAGAATAGGCGAGCCGGCAGCCTCGGCCGGGTAGCGGGGGTTTATGACGAGGGCGTGCCAGATGGCCAGAGCAGATATATTTTCCGTTACCATCAATCACTTTCTCGCCCCCGTTGCGCCGTTTCTGAAAGACCCGGCGGTCTCCGAGATAATGATTAACACCCCAAGCGAGATATATATCGAGAAAAACGGGCAACTGGTAAGAACCGATGCGAAGTTCGACAGCGAGGAGGCCTTCACCGCAGCGGTCAATAATATTCTTCAGTTCACCGGCAAGCGGTTGAGCGCCGAGCATCCGCTTCAGGATTCCCGCCTTCCGGACGGGTCGCGCGTGCACGTTGTCCTTTCGCCGCTGAGCCGGCGCGGGACGACCATGACCATTCGCAAATTCGCCAAGGTCATGTTCGAGGCCGAACATCTCGTCGAACTGGGTTCGTGGACCCGCCAGGCGATGGAATATCTTCGCATCTGCGTGCTGGGCGAGAAGAACCTGCTGGTCGCCGGCGGCACGTCGTCGGGCAAGACCTGTCTGCTGAACGTGCTCAGCGCATTCATTCCCAACCATCAGCGGATAGTCGTTATCGAGGATTCGTCCGAACTGGCTCTCCAGCAGGACCACCTGATTACGCTTGAGTCCCGCAGCGCCGACCGCTACGGCCGAGGTGAAGTAACTATCCGCGACCTGTTCCGTTCGTCGCTGCGTCTGCGTCCCGACCGGATTATCATCGGCGAGTGCCGCGGCGGAGAGGCCCTGGAAATCATCCAGGCAATGACTTCCGGACACGCCGGCTCGATGAGCACGCTGCATGCCGACAATCCCCTCGATACGCTCAGCCGTCTTGAGACGCTGTGCCTGATGTCAAAGGTGGACCTGCCGTTGTACGCGCTGCGGGCGCAGGTGGCTTCGGCGATTGACGTGGTCGTTCAGGTAACGCGGTTCAGCGACGGGCGCAGGGCGGTTACGGAAATTGCCGAGGTTCTGCCTCTCGACGGGGACGGCCGATACTGCATTGAGATGATGTTCGAATATCAACTGGACGAACAGTCCGATTCGACCGTCGGTGAGTTGGTTTGGACCGGCGCGAAGTCGGTTTTCAGGGACGATCCGAGGATTCGCGTCCTGCGGAAGCAAATGGAACTGACGCGGGAGATATTCATGGGCGATCAGAGCGACGAGTCGCTGCGGGGGCGGGAGAAACACGCATGATCGTCTCGACCTCACAACAGCGTCGAATGGTTTACCGGTCTCGAAAGCCGTCTTATCGCTTCGCAGACCTGATGGGAATTGTTTCCGACGACGCCGGGCAGGCGACGATTGAATGGGCGCTGGTGCTGGCATTTATAGCGCTGCCGATGTATTTTATATTCAAGGTGTGCCTGAATTTGCTGGTGGCGCACTATCAAATGGTAACATTCCTGGAGACGCTTCCTTTCCCGTAACCGGTCAGACGCGGAAGAGGAAGCCGGAAAATACTGAACTGACCTGAGGTGGATAAATATGATGAAAGCCTTGTGGAAATTTGCAAGGCGGCTGCATTCGGACGAGCGAGGCGCCGAGGGACTGGAGAAGTTGCTGATTATAGCCGCGGTCGTGCTGCCTCTGCTGGGGCTGCTGATATATTTCAGTGGTGAGATCAGCGATTGGTCCCAGAGCCTCTGGAATACGATCAGGGGCGAGGCCGAGAGCACCGTCCAGCACCCGTAACGGAAATTTTCGCCATGCCGCATGAAATTGCCCTGCCGGGTTTATTACCGGCCTGGTCGGTCGCAGCGCTGATAGTGCTGACGGTTACCGCCGCCGTTGTCGATTTGCGCTGCGGTAAGATTCCGAACTGGCTGACGTATCCGGCGATACTGATCGGTCTTTGCGGGCACGCCGCAGCCGGATATGCCGCCGGCGGCGGGATCGCCGGCGCCGGAAGGGAAATGGGACTGACCGGCGCCCTTTTGGGACTGGCGGTCGGATGTTTCCCGCTGCTCCTGTGTTACCTCGCCGGAGGCATCGGTGGGGGGGACGTGAAACTGATGGGCGCAGTCGGCGCTATAGGCGGCTGGGAAGTCGCCCTCGGCGCGATGCTGTACGGCTTTATCCTGGCGGGCCTGATGGCGGTGGTTGTGATGATACGCAGGCGGATAGTACGCCGGACGCTGCGAAGGGTCTGGCATACTATATTGCTGATATTACTGCCGGTTGGACGACCGGCCGATCCGACCGGCCCGGACAGCCCCACGATACCCGTGGCTGTTGCGCTGTGCGGCGGAACACTGGCGGTATTGCTCGTACCGCTGATTGTACCATGGGCAAAGTCACTGCTGGGCTTATGAACGTCGGGGTGGCACGGTCAAGCCGAACGCCTGCCTGCCGAAACCTTGGCGAAGGCTGGAAGTGAGGCGTGGCCGTGATGAGCGTCGAACACGGCCAAGTGAGTCAAGGTCAACAGACCTTGGCTCACTTGACCGTGCCACCCGGCAGACGACGGCTAAATGCGGTGGCGGGAATGGAGTTGAGGAGGGGTGGCTTATGAAGGCTTGCTCAATGAGACAGGCGCGGCAAAGGTTGAGACTGTCACACTCGGCGGTGGCGATGATCATCGTGCTGGTCGTGATATGCGCCGCCTGGTATGTCGGATCGCTCGGTGACGGGTGGGTGGGGCGGTGCCTCCGCAGTCGATTGACGCTTTACGCCGGCGGGATACTTCTGGCGTGCGTGGTGGTGCTGTACGTTCTTGTCGGAGCGGCCTGGCGTCTGGGGCGGGCGCAGAGAGAGTCGCAGTCGAATTCGGCCGATGCGGGAACGGCTGCGATCGAGTTTGCCCTGCTGTTTCCCATTGCACTGATGATCGTTCTGGTGATGATCCAGTCGTCGCTGCTGGTAGCGGGCAATCTGGCCGTCCATCACGCCGCCTACGTTGCGGCGCGATCCGCCGTCGTCTGGGTGCCGGAGAACCTCTCCTACGGCGAATCCCGGAACGTCGTCGGTAATCCGGGCGGTTCAGCCAAACTGCACCGTATCCACTCGGCGGCGGTCTATGCGGTTATGCCTGTCTCGGCGGGCAGGCCGGACCTGGGCGGTCAGGCCGAAAACGCGGTGGTAATCAGGGAAGGTTTGAGAAGGTTTCACGAACTGCATAACATCCCCGTGCCCAACTGGATTAATACGATGCTGACGGGTAAATACCAGTATGCCTGGAGCCATACGGACGTGTCGCTCCAGCCGCCGGCCGACGGGAACGCCTACGGCGATCACGAAACCCTGCGCGTGCAGGTCAGACACACGCTGTACCTGTCCGTACCGTACGCCGGGTGGATATTCGGTGAACCGCTGGGCGAAAGCGGAAATAATTACTACGGGACGGAAGTTGATGCTTCCTGCGCACTGACCAACCAGGGCGCCGAGGATGAGATAGACGTTGAGCAATTTCCCCAATACATTAAATATTAAATGAGGTTGAGTGGTTCGGAAATGAATCAGACAGGTGCGAATCAGAATGCTGTTGGCGTATCGGGCGTATTGCCGCCGGGGGCCAAACTCGGCAAGTACGTGATTGTCGAACGGCTTGGCTCGGGCGGCGAGGCAATTGTCTATAAAGGCCACGACCCCCTGCTGGACCGGTACGTGGCGATAAAGCAGGTCGTTCCGCAACTGGCGACTGAGGAGAAATTCGCCAAACGGTTCCGCGAGGTGGTCCGCCATCTGGCCAGGCTGGACTCCGACCATGTCGTAACCATATTCGAGTTGATGGAAGAGGGCGGCGGCCTGTTCGTCGTCATGGAGTTTGTCGAAGGGCACACCATTGAAACGAGCCTTTCCGAACAGCCCGGGCCTGCCGATCCCAAGGCCGTCGTGCAGGTTATCTGGCGCATCGCGTCGGGTTTGTCGGCGATTCATAAGTCAGGGATTGTCCACCGCGACATTAAACCGGGCAATATCATCATCGGAGAAGGCCTGAGGGTAAAGATAACCGACTTCGGCGTTGCGGCCAGGGCCGGACAGGCCGTCTCAATGCGGCTGGGGACGACCAAGTACATGGCGCCGGAATTGTTCGCCGGCGCAGAAGCGGACGCGCGTGCAGACATCTACTCGCTGGGAATGATCGCCTATGAGATGCTCCTGGGGAGAACGAAATTCAACGAGGTTTTCCATGACGTCGTTCGCGACCCTCACAGCGAGGCCCTCCGCTGGATGAAGTGGCATTCCTCGCCGGAGAAGGTCGCCCCTCCGCTGGCGGAGATCAATCCTGACATCCCGCAGGCGCTTTCGGCGATTGTAGGCAGGATGCTCGCCAAGGATACCGAGCAGCGTTTCGCCGGCGTGGAGGAACTGGGCATGGAGATACGGGCGAATTTTTCACCGCGCGCCCGTCAGCCGTCCGGGAAGAAGCGCCGCGGCGGGAAGCGTCCGGTCGAAGCCGGAGTGATCGGAGACGCGGATCAGACTGAAGCCGCCTTCGGCGACAAAAGGGACGAAGATACCAGCACAACGCCCGACGGCGAACCGATTACAGCCGAAATTCCCAAAGAGGCGATGTCGCTCCGAAATAAACTCACCATCGTCGGCGTGATTGCCGGGGTTGTCCTGGCCGGTGCTGTGGCGTATCTGGTTGTGGAAGGGAGCAAGCAGAAAAAGTTGCGGGATCAGGCCAGTAAGGAGTATTTCCAGGCTCTCGACCAGTACACGAAGGGCGAGAAGGACGATACCTCCGACGGGAAGAAGAACGAATTCGACGCCGCGCAGAAGGCGTTCGGACGGATCTTCAAAGGATACGGCCAACTGGGTGTTTCCAGACAGGCGCAGGTGATGGAATTGCTCTGCAAGGCCCAGTTGAGCGTGCTCGAAAGAGACTGGAAAGCAACCGATGACAACACCTCAAAAGCCGGAAAGTTAATCGGCGAATTGCAGCGCACCGAAAAGGCCATGCTCGAGTGGACCAGGAGAATGGACCGGAAACTCCAGGAATTTGGAGTGTACTGGAACAATCAGCGCAAGTATGGAATTTCCATGGAGCGCGCCCGCAAGGCCGTTGACGACGGTAATCTTGAGGAAGGCCGGAGAATACTGTGGGACGAGGGCCGTGAATATGCCGCAATGAGCGAGCAGACCGACGCGATACAGACGCTCCTTCAGGAAATTAGCGAAAAGCAGCAACAGAAAGAATTCTTCACGCACATTACCGACGGCGAAAAATATGCAAAAGACGGCAACGTTGATGATGCAATAAAGGAATGGGACAAGGCCATTTCCGTCCTGGAATCGGCAAAAGGTACGCTTCCGGCGAAGATATACTCGGACCTGAAGAAAGTGGCCGAGAAGAAAAAGACCGAACTGAGAATAAAAACGCGGTTAGAGAAGATAATGGCCGAGATTACAAAGGCCGAAGAGGCGGGAAACCTTCTTGCCGCCGCGGATGCCTGCGAAAAAGCCAATAATGTCAAACCGGACGGGAAACTCTTAGCCAAAGCCCGCGATTTCAGGCACGATCATCATCTCCAGTTAGGCAGGAAATACCTGTCGGTGAATGATCTCCAGAAGGCGGAAGACGCTTTTAAAAAGGCAAAAACCTTCAAGGCGTCCGGCGCTGCCGATAAAGAGCTGAAAAAAATCGAGCAGCGCAGAAACTATGGCAAAATGGTGGGGCAGGCAAACGGGCTGTTCCGGCAGAAGAAATATGAAGAAGCCCTGAAGAAATATAGTGATGCCCTGAAAATCTCCGCCGGGTCTTCCTCCGTCGGGGATGTGCGGGAAAAAGTTACGGATTGCCGTTATTTCATTGCGATAAAACAGGCCCAGGACTACCGCGCCAAGGGCGAATGGGCCAAGGCCGAGGCCGCTTACAAGAAAGCCAAGCGGATTAAGCGCGCCGCTGCGGCAGAGGTTGACGCCCACCTGCAACTGATGGGCCAGGATCGTGAATATGCCGAACAGATGTCCGCTGCGCAAGAGGCCCTTAAGAAGCGCGACTATACCAATGCGCTTATCAAGGCCAGGGGCGCAAAAAAAATCCGCACTACGCCGGAAGTAGGGCAACTTATTAAACTTATCAACTACGAGCGACACAAGGAGCAGGGCCAGAAGGCGTTAGAACGTGCCGATTATCCCAGCGCCGCTGCTTACTTCAGGTTGGCCAAGGGCTTCATGGCTACGCCGGAGATCGACAAGTTAATCAAAAAGGCCGAAAAACTTATGAAAGAAGAATCGTAACTTTAAGAATTCAGTTACACCCGAATTTGATGCTTTGTGTGGCGCGGTCAGGTTGGAGTGAAGCGAAAACACATTGAGTGCGAAGCTTGGCCGTGGGCGGCGACGTTACGGCCGGTTACTGAGTACCGGCTAATAAAGTGAGGAGGACCGACATGACTGACAGGCTGAAACAACTTCGTATCGGGGCTTCCGGCCCGGCCCGGCGCAGCAGATGCGCCGGTCAGGTTCTGGTGATCGTGCTGCTCGGGATCGGGCTTCTGGGAGGGCTGATTTTCTACGTAATCAATACGGGCGACCAGGTGAATCATCGTCTCGCGATGCAGAACGCCGCCGACTCGACGTCTATTTCCGGTGCGGCGTGGATGGCGCGGAGCATGAACGTCATAGCCTCCAACAACGTCGCCATCACGCGGATGCTGGCGCTGGTGCCGCACCTCGATTCGTTTCCCCTTGCTACGAAGATGGCCCACAGCGAGGTTGCGGCGTGGGAGCGTTGCATGGACCGCCAACTCGACAGGGGCGTGCCGGACGACTGGATGCGCGACGGGCTGGAATCGCTGCGGAAGCGAATGGCCCGGCAGAGGGACATTCTCGCGCCGATGAACGACCTGTTCAACAACAGCGCCTTCGATATGGATTCGCTGACCTACTGGGCGATTCGCGGACATTCCGGACCGCCGCCGCACGGGCGACTGTGGCAGGCGGCAGAAAGCCTCGACGAACTCAGCCAGGCAACCGCGATGTCGGCAGGACCGCTCAGCCAGGCCAACGCCGTCCGCTACGGACAGAAAAACTACGCAGAAACGGCATTCGTCGTGCCCGTTATGCCCGAACTGCCCGCAAGGAGGACGTCCTTCGGCGATTTCAAAAAACCCGTAAAGAACGGCATTATTCCCGACCGCGACTACCCACACCGACTCGGACCATACGACCGCCTCTTCAAGTGGCGCAGGTATCACAGCAGCGGCGTGTATGAGCGGGACCGCTGGGTGGAAGGGAACCCCGGACACGGGGCGATTCGCGGAAGCAGGGGTAACGTTAACATCGGAGGACGCCGGCAAGGAAGAAGCGCTCGCGGATATTCATCAAATCCCGACGGACACTGGAGCCACCGTATCACCGGAAGAATGATAACGGGTTACAGCGTCTATGGCCCCTACACCTGGATGATGCAGCGCGTCGGTAGATACCGCGAACTGCCCGATACGTACTTCTACGATTATTACAGGCGGATCGCCGGTATAAAACTCGGCTACATGTGGGGCAGCCAGGAACTCAAAAAGATTCACTATCCACAGTGGGTTACAGACTATCCTGAAGCCAGGGCCCAGGCCGCCGGCGGCGCACGCGTTACGCGGACAATGTTCTACCTGGTTGAGATCCGCAGCAAGTATCCCAAGGGCGGCTCAGGCTGGCTCTCGAAGGGAAGTTACAAGACTAACGGCAAGCGACCCATCGCAATATGGGTCAACGGCTGGGCCGACCCGGACAAGTGGGGCGTCAGTAAAATCGCCGATTACATCTGGGAAGACCAGTATTTTTACGAGACCACCGAAGACCGCGAAATCGGCATCAATAAGCAACTTGACGAGAATAACAAACCCATCTGGCAGAAGGTGTACATGGTTGCCCAGTACGTCTTCGGAGGGATCGACGTCGGGGGTGAGACGCCGGTCTATAATCCGACCAATTATTCCGATCGGGACGACCTGCCGGCGCCGATCCTGATAGACACCAGCGCCGGTGATTACGACATGAGCCAGCCGCATCACGACCTGGGCGTTCGCCGGGACGTGTTTTCGTATCTGGGCATTGCCTTCCGTAGCAATAGACCGACCGTCTGGCCCGGGCGCTTCGGCAGCGGGAATCCCTTCGGAAAGATCGTCGCAGTCAGCCAGAGCGAGATATTCAACACCACCAGCTGGGACCTCTGGACGCAGGACTGGAAGGCAAAGACCGTTCCCGTTACGCGGTGGGGCGACTGGGTGGACCGAATAACCGCCGGCATAGAACAGGCCCCATCGACCGGCGGAATGGTCGATGCCGAAACAGTGCGGGATGTAGGTCAGTACTTCGGAAGGTTCGACGAGGATATGGTGGCGGAAATGATGCATCATTAGGGAAGATAAGTCCACGAATTACACGAATTACACGAATTATAAAACAGAAAAAGTCCATGAATTACTCGTTTTGCCATAGCAGCATTAGGTAAGGCTGAGATTATACGAACTGAAAGGACGATGCCCGAAGCGCGAAAGATATAATCATAAAGATGAGATGGAGTAAATCGGTATCCTATTCCGTTTCTTTTGATAATTCGTGTAATTCGTGTAATTCGTGGACTGTTTTAGCGACAAAGGGAGGTGGTTATGTTTTATGGAAGGACAATTCGACGGCGGCGGTTTCGGCGGCGCGGGACGGCCGTTACGGAATTTGTCCTGGTTCTGCCGTTTCTGGCGATTATTTTGGCGCTGACGTTTTTCTTCGGCTGGGCGATGATGCACAAACAGCAGGTGCTCGTAGCCGACCGTTACAGCGCCTGGCAGCGGGTCGAGACGGGCGTCTGGCCGAGTGAAGACAGGCTTAACCAGGTCATTTTTGACAGCCGTGCCCTGGATGTTGACCTTTCGTCGGAATTGCCGGTGCAGGAGACGGTGGAAGACCTGATAGCCGAGGCCGGGCAGATAAGCCGGCGTACGCAGGTTCTGGCCGAAGACCTGATCAGCCAGCAATATCCGCCGGGCCGACGGGCGCACGTATCGGCCTCTTTCACTACGCAACAGCCCATCTGGCAGAAGACGATGCAGGGCGGAGAAGACATCCACCATCGCCATGGACGTGAAGGCGTTACCTGGCGGCGGAGCGAGGTGTCCTGCTGGTCGGTGCTGAGAGACCTGTACTACTCCGAATTCGACGCGGCAATGGAGCGGGTTCCGACGAAGTCTCGTCAAATGGCACACATGATACGCACGCTCTATCTTGGCTCATGGTAGAACGAAGACTCGCAGGGATACAGGGGATGCAGGGGATATAAATATACCCACTGCATCCCTTGCTGATACTCTGGTTCGCGGTATGGTACAATGGCGAATAAAGGTGTTGCTTGCCGTCGGGGCGATGTTCGTGTTGTCGGCGGCGTTTATGTACAGCCGATACTGCCTGTACCGTCCGGAACCGGTAAATCCGCCTGATACGCTCAGGTCAGGTGCGTTGTCGTCAACAATGCCGGCTTCGAGTCCGGGAAATCCTGCCGACCTGGCGACCGGGCCGCTGGCGGGGACCGGTCTGAAGATGCTCGAAACCGATCCGGACGATGTTTTCATCCCGGACGGGGCTGTCAGGCATTACGCCGCTCGCAGAAAAACCCCCGACGGCGCCGCTGACATCGTCGTATATAATGTAGAGGCGAATATCGCCGATGTTGAAAGTTTTTATCGGGCAAAACTGGCTCAGGCAGGGTATAAACTTGTGCAGCAAAAACCCGGAATGCAGCCGGGGAGTGTCTCGCTGGTATTCCTGCGGGACGGGCAAGGGCAATATTGCGTCAACCTGCGTCCGGCCGATAAAGAACAAAAGCGGACAAAAATAAGCCTGGTAATCGCCAGACCGGACTGGGTGAATAAATAAATAATGACTAATTCTACAACGAAACTTGACTTAGGCCCGAAGGGCCGATGGACAGTAGCCGGGGACGGTAGTCCCCGGTAAATGGATGAAAATATTGAGTCCCGAAGGGACGGTGGAGATAGCGCATGAAGATATTTATCTGCAAGCGGGTTTTCCGGCGTCCCTTTGGGGCTTGGCCGGTTGTGCTGCCGAAAACCGGGGGTTATCGCCCCCGGCTACTGTCCGCCAGCCCTTCGGGCCTGATGCAAGTATCGTTGTAGTATTAGACATCAAAAAACGCAGCGTTTTGCAGTAAGCAGGCTGACAGCATAAGAGGAATGTCCTATGGCGGAAAACACGGTACTCAACAAGAAACTGATGATTGTCTCGCTGATACTTGCCGTACTGGCTGTGGCTCTTTTCTACCTTCGCGACGCCAGTCAGCGGAAGAAGTATCAGGGCGATGTAGTCCAGATTCTTCAGTGGAGACGCGACCTGGGCAGCGGGGCCGAAATTTCCGAGTTGGACACGTCGCCTGTGGACACGAAATCGTCGCTGATGAACCTGAAGGATGTTGTCAGGAATGATAACAAGTCCATGGTAACAGGGCAGAACGTGATTCGCAGGGTGTACAAGGGCGATCCTGTATATTACAACGATTTTCTCGAAACCGCCAGGGGGACTCCCGCCGATAAGATCACCCCGGGGCTGCGCGGTTTTACGTTGCGGGTTGATCCGAATTACACGCCCGGCGATATGCTTCGCGTCGGCGGGCGGGTGGATGTACTGGGCATGGTCCGGCTCAAGAACAAGCCGGAGAAAACTTACACGCTGGTTCAGAACCTGCGAGTCCTGGTGATTGGCGGCAGGGGTCCGAGGGACGACGAACCCCTGATGTCAAAAAAGGGCAGGAGGCACGATCCGGGAATGAGGGTGTATCGTTCCATAACGGTGGAAGTCAAACCGAAGCTGGCCGAACAACTCGCCGACCTCCTGCCGAGGGTGCTTGGAAAGGTGTGGCTGACCGTACGCAATCCCTCTGACGCGCCGAAGCCCAAAAAAGGCATCTACGAAGACTACATGAAGGGAAGAGCGATAAATCCCGATGTAATGTCGATATTGAACCAGCCGCTGCCGGATAAAAGAATGTCCCCGGACTGATTGCTGATTACGGATGAAGGTTTCGCGCGGAAGCCTAATCCCTAATCCCAAGTCCCTAATCCCTGTTTTTATTGCTATGGAAATCTGGGTGTACAATCATTTGAGTGACGAGCGCAAGGTCGTCAAGGTCGAAGGCGACGATGTGTCCGTCGGGCGTGATGCCGGCAATACGATCGTGCTGAATAGTCCCTTTGTCTCTCGCGAGCACACCAGGCTGTTCAAGGAAGACGGTACGTACTTCGTCGAGAG
Source organism: Planctomycetales bacterium (assembly GCA_030673005.1). Lineage (GTDB taxonomy): Bacteria > Planctomycetota > Phycisphaerae > SM23-33 > SM23-33 > DAOVFI01. The sequence goes on along the minus strand of DAOVFI010000006.1, from coordinate 10,714 downwards.
CCTTGGCCTGAACGAGACAACGGTCGCCAACAAGCAGGTTCCCTTCAAGGGGCGTGTGAAGGTCGATTACGGCGATGAGATTCGCCTCGGCGAGTTTTCGCTGTTCATGATGGCCCCGTCGGTTCGTCGTGGGCGTCGTGGCGGCGAGGGCGCCACGCCCCGTCGGCGCCTTGTGGAATTGGAGCAGAAGATTCACGGCGAACTGCTCACCCGTTTGAATCTCCGCGTCGCCGCCCAGGTCGCCAAGGCCGACGCCGAGCACGTCGGACTGATTAAGAGGCACCTTTCTGAGATCATCGCCGGCCAACTGGACGAAGTCGATGAGGAAATGACCGACAGTCTCACTCGCGATTTCCTCTGGCGGAGTGTCCTTGCCGAACTGAACGTCCGGTCGGCGGGCAAGATGTCGTACTCTTACGGATTCGAGGAATCCGACATTCTCCAGTCCGAACATGAGAAGACGATCAGCCAGATCGTCGGTGACATCATCAGCGATTTTCCGCTCCGTCTCCAGCCACAGTTCATCAAGGAAGACGCCGCCACGATTGAGGCGGACTTCGACAATCAGATTCAACGCATTTCAGGCAGGCTCACGTCGGAGCTGAAGCGCTACGTCGCTATCCGTATGCTCAGCAAGGAGATCGAGGACGTGGTCTTCGGCTACGGACCTCTCCAGGACCTGCTGGAAATGCCGCACGTCAACGAGATTATGGTGGTCGGAAAGGATCACATATACATCGAGAAGGACGGCGATGTCCTGGCTACGGGAAGGAGTTTCTTCTCCGAGGAGATAATCAATTCGATAATCGAGCGGATTATCACGCCGGTAGGCCGGCGTATCGACCGTTCGACGCCGCTGGTCGATGCTCGCCTGCCCGACGGTTCCCGCGTCAACGCCATCATAAACCCGCTGAGCCTTTCCGGCCCGGTCCTGACCATCCGGAAGTTCGCGCGGATACCGTTCACCATCGACGATCTTATCGAGCGCGGCACGCTGACCGAATCGACGGCGAATTTTCTCAAGGCCTGCGTACGCGGGCGCAAGAACATGCTGATTTCCGGCGGCACCGGCAGCGGAAAAACCACCACGCTGAACGTCATGGGCAGTTTCATCGACCCGATCGAGCGGATTGTTACCATCGAGGAGTCGGCCGAACTCCAGTTGCCGCAGGAGCACGTCGTTCGCCTGGAAACCCGTCCGCCGAATATCGAGGGCAAGGGCGCCTACACAATTCACGACCTCGTCCGCAACGCCCTGCGGATGAGGCCCGACCGCATCATCGTCGGAGAGGTCCGCGGGCCTGAAGCGCTCGACATGCTTCAGGCGATGAATACCGGACACGACGGCTCGATGACGACGATTCACGCCAACAACCCGTCCGATACGATGCTCCGAATGGAGACGATGGTCCTTACGGCGGTCGAGATGCCCGTCAGGGCGATCAGGGAGCAGATCGTCGCGGCAATAAACCTGGTCGTCCAGATTGCCCGGCTTCCGGACGGGTCCCGCCGCGTAACGCACATCTCCGAAATCGTCGGAATTGACCTCGACACAAACCAGATTATCACCGAGGACATCTTCATTCTCCGTCCCGTCAAGAGCGGCGACATTGACGGAGAAAAGGTGCTACAGCACACGGGCTACGTCCCTGAATTCGCCGAAGAACTGATCGGCAAGGGTTTTCTCGACCTGGAGGTGTTCAGATGATCTGCCTTCTGGCTGCGCCTTCGTCCGGGTCGGAGACGGCCTTGCACATAGCGACTGCGGTGGCGATCTTCATAGCCGTTGCCGGTGTCGCGATCGTCTGGTACGAGCCGGTTCGCAGATTCATACTGCGCCGTGAAGCCTACTACGACGGCGTCCTGCGCGGCTCGCTGCTGCTGGACATCAATCCACGCACCGTTACCGTGTTGTGTTTGGGTGCGATTGCACTGCTGGCGATGATCGGATACGTGCTGGTCAATCATATCCTGATGGCGCTGCTGTGCGGCGCTATCGGCGCTCTGATTCCCTGGCTGGTGTTGCGGTTCCTCAAGGCCAGGCGGTTGTACAAGCTGGAAGAGCAACTGGTCGATGGCATCCAGACGCTGACGGCCGGCGTACGTGCGGGATTGAACCTGGTACAGGCGATGGAACTGCTGGCGAAAAACGACGTTAAGCCGATAAGCGAGGAGTTCGGACACCTGGTGCGCGAGTACGAACACGGCATTTCGCTCGAAAAGGCCATGCAGAACGCGGCGAGGCGGATCGGGTCGGGCAATTATCGTCTGCTGTTCGCGGCGCTGCTGACGCACCGCGAGAGGGGCGGAGACTTGGCCGGGACGCTGGACCGGATCGCCGAGAGCATCCGCGAAATCTACCGCCTGGAGAAACGCATCGAGACTCTGACGGCGCCCAACCGCACAGCCGCCAGATGGATGGGTGTAATGCCCGCCGTTATCATCGGCATACTGTACTTTATAGACGCCGACGGCGTAAAAATGCTGTTCACCGAAGAGGTCGGCAAATTAATCCTGGCCTGTATTATTTTTCTCAACGTAGTCGGCTTTCTGTGGATACGCAAGATAGTGACGATTGACATCTGAAAGGTGGCACAGGTTTTTAACCTGTGCAGATGAAGAGCTGTGAAGCGGCACAGGTTACAAACCTGTGCCACCAATATTATCGATTGACATTTGACAGAAAAATGATTTTTTCGGAATCAATCCTGGGTTTCTATCCGGTTCTGGCGGTTGGACTGCTTGATATTGCCGTCGGTGCGGCGATTTTCCTGTTTGTTTTTACGTTCGTTTCGTCGATTTTCGGTCAACGAGGCAAGGCGGAGATCACGCCGGAGCGGGAGATCGCCCTGGCTGCCGGTGTCTCCGATCGAAACACCGTCTTTGAGATGCCGATGCTTCAGCCGTTGATGTGGCTGATGCTTGTAATGGTGCGGCAGCTGCCGTTGTCTGGAATTAAAGAGAAAATTCGCAGGACGCTGATAGCCGCCGGAAGCCCGAATTTCTATACGTCCGATGAGTATCTGGCCGTAGTGATGCTGTGGGGGCTTATCATTGCGTTCGTACTGGAAGTAGCCCACGTGATATTTCTGGACGGGATAAGCGTGGTGCTGGTGCTGGTCGGCTTCCTTGCCGGCGTCGGCGGGATGATATACCACCTGCACGACAAGGCCGCAAAGCGGATCCGGATGATCGGAAGACGCCTGCCTTACACCCTCGACCTGATCGCCCTGGCGATGGGAGCGGGGGCGACGTTCACAGAGGCGGTCCGGACCGTCGTCGGAGAAGACCCCGATCATCCATTCAACGTGGAATTCCAGACAGTCCTGGCCGAGATTGAACTGGGAACCACGCGCCGCCAGGCGCTGATGAATATGTCCGACCGGATACCGCTGGAGGCGTTGCGTTCCATAGTAGCGTCTATTATCCAGGCCGAAGCACTTGGTACGCCCCTGTCGAACGTTTTGAAGCAGCAGGCCGGTTTGATGCGCCTTCAGAGATCGGTCCGGGCGGAAAAACTTGCCGCCTCCGCATCCGTGCGCATCCTTTTGCCGTCGCTGCTGATCCTGTTTTCCGTTATACTCGCCGTCTTCGGCACGATAATCATTCGAGGTTTGAAGGGAGATCTTTTCTGATTGCGGATTGCGGATTGCAGATTGCGGATTTTCCCGAATTCCGGTCTCACGGTATTCCGGTAATTCGGTCCCACGGTAAACTATGAGCGAGAATCATCCGGAACTGATTTTTGTCAGTGGTCCTCAGGACGGTCAGCGGGTTGTATTATCTCATCCGGTTGCCGTTCTGGGCAGGGAGGGCGGTGCGGACATTATGCTCAGTGAGGGCTTCGTTTCGCGTCTCCAGGCGCGGTACGAACTGGTCCGGGCCGGTCCTGTCCTTGAGAACCTCTCGAAGCGCGGCACGTGGATTAACGGGAAGCGTTATAAAGCCGGCAAACAGATTCTGCTGGAGACCGGCGACGTTATCGGCGTCGGTCAGGAGACGCAGATTTTATTCATTTCTGCCGGCGACGACCCGGAGGCGGCTCTGGCGGAATATCGTAAGTCTGTCGAGGCGGGTGCGGGCAGGGACGCCTTTGGTAGCAGGGTGCAGGTCGGGAAGCAGGACGTCGAGCCGGCGGCAGCGGCCCCGGAGCCTTCCGAACCTGAAGAAGAAGAGCCTTTTGACGAGGATTCGGAGCAGGTCGAACAAAAAACCATACGCCCGTCCGAGATGACGGTTGCCCAGCGAGTCAAGGCAGAAAGCAAGGCCCGTCGGAGAAAGGTCGTTATCGGGCTGAGTATCTATCTGGGCGTGATAGTAATAGGCGCAATCATCCTGAAAAGCGTGGTCGGCAAGCAGGAAAGTAAGCTTCGGCCCATGCCGAAAATGATGAAGTCCGACGAGATAGTCGAGGCCGTTCGCGCTCCTGTGTCTGTTCCGAGTATCAATAAATCACACATGAAGGAAAGACTGGATAAAGCCCTCGCCCTGTACCGTCAGTACGGCCTGGAGTTGTCCCATCTTTACCAGTGCGTCTTTGCCTTCAAAGAGGCCCTGGCATACAGCGGTAAGGGATACTTCAAAGATCCGGAGCACGACGAGATATACCGTGAGGTCCTGGACAAACTCACCGAAGAGATTAAAGACAGGTACATCCATGCCTATCTTCAGGAACAGCACCAGAAATGGCATAAGGCCGAACGGGAGTTTTACCGGATACTCGAAATCTTTGGCGATAAGGAAAGCCCTCTCTTCAAGAACGTCCGCGACCATTACGAGCGTGTCAAGCATATCCGTCTTCAGAAGGAGAAACGCAAAAAACGCCGTAACCTGTGGGGCCGGTAAATATTGCGGAATGCGGAATGCGGATTGCGGATTCCATGCACTCGAGGCGTCGTTGGAATCCGTAATCTGAAATGGGCACAAATTTGACTCAAACCTTTCAAAAGACACATGCCCCCATGCAGTGCCGGAAAATCTGGTCGCGACATTTTGTCCCTGGTGTAAATCTTTGACATTTAATCTTTTCCCGTTAGTCTCAGTCGTATATGCGTTCTGCTGCTGGAAAGTGGTTGTGGAGCGGGATTTCGCTGATTCCGGTCGTCGGGGTCCTGGCGGTGCTTCTGTCTCGTCAGAAGTGGCAGTACCTTTGCGTCAGGTTTGACTGGCGGTGGTTGGCGGGTGCGGCGTTCCTGTCGTTTTTATATTGGTCCGTTCGCGTGGCGAGATGGCGATGGATGACGGCCCTGGAGGGCCTGCGTATCGACCGGTCCTCGGCCTGGTGTTCGATGCTGGCCGGTCTGGGCGCCGGACTGATTACGCCGATGAGGATTGGGGAGGTGGTTCGTCCGATTTTCGTGCCGAAGGGGGCGCGATTGCGACTGGTCGGGTCGGTGGTCATCGAGCGTATGTTCGACCTTTCGGGCGTTTTGACATTGGGCGTTCTCGGGGTGATTTACATGGTATTTTCGGGTCTGCTGTTGACGACGGGCAGGCGTGTGCCGGTCTGGCTGCTGCTTGTGGCGCCGTTGTTGCTCGCGGTGGCCTTGAGCGTGCCGCTGCTGGTGCATTATAGGCCGAGGGGACTGTGGCGGATTGCAGGACGGATTCTGCCAGGCAGGGCGAAGCAGCTGGCCGAAACCCGCCTGTCGTGGCGGCAGTTCGGCATCTTTTATACCGTTTCGCTTGTTGCAGAGGCTGTCGGTATCCTGGCGGTGTTCTTCTGCCTGCGCGCATTCGGACCGATTTCGATTATCACAGCGACGACACTTGCGCCGGTGGTGGTCCTGACCAATCTCCTGCCGGCAGGACCCGGCGGGCTTGGTATCCGCGAAGGAACTGCCGCGCTGGTAATCGGCGCCTTCGGCTTTTCGCAGGAGATGGTGCTTGCGGGGTACCTGTCGAATACGCTGATTATGCTGGTAATCCCCGGCGCTGCAGGAGTGGCCGCAGCGTGGATCGCCGGAGTAATGAAAACCGGCAGGCCGGAACGAAGCGAAGCATAGTCCCGGCGTCTTTCCTTACGAAGATAAATTGCCGGAAATGGGTGGCGCGGTCAAGTCAAAGACTTGGCCGTGGTCCGGCAACATCACGGCCAAGTCTTCGACTTGACCGTGCCACCTGCATTATGAGGATTGACAAGAATAATAGTCGTACTTGACAGTACAAATGCAGCGAAATACATTCCAGTAACGCTTCTGAATTTATGGATGAACACATGAACCAGGGACTGCTATATCCGAACCTTGATGAAAACAGATCGTCCGGGCCAATCAGGACGATCCTGGACGTTATCGTGGTGCTGCTGGTCGTGGCGGCCGTCATTGCCGTTGCCGCTTCTGCGCCCTCGAATACTTACGCTTACGCCCAGTTGCAGCAGATCGGGGCGGTAGTGGGCACAATCGAGAGCGGTAACTGGCTGCTGCCGAGGGATCACGGCGGCGGCCTGGCGCGGAAGCCGCAACTGTACGCCTGGCTCGATGCGCCGATCCTCATAGCCACCGGCATTTACGACGATTTCAATTTCCGCCTGCCTACCGTGGTCGCCACTTTTATCGCCGCCTTGATGGTCTATTTCCTTGGCCGGCGATGGTATGACCGGCGGACCGGACTGATGGCGGCGTGCCTGTGGGTGACGATCCGGCACATGGGAAAACTCTCCTACATCGCCGTTACCGATATGCTGATGACGGTGTGGATTATCGGCGCGATAATGTGCGCCGATCGCCTGCTGTTCCACCGCGCGCCGCGCGATAAGCGAAGGCGATGGGCGATCGGCCTGTGGGTGATGATGATCCTCGGCGCGATGACCAAGGGATGGGGCGTGCTAAACCTTATTCTGGTCGGCGGGATGCTGGCGCTGGCGGTAGCAGTCTGGCCCGGCTTCAAGGCGTTGCGGCTGGCGGAGGATTCCGGCGGCGGATTGGGCCTGACGCTTCGCCTCCTGGGCAGACGATGGTGGCGGGCGATAAAGGCGACGCGCTTCGGGTGGGGAATCCTTGCGATGGTAGTGGTGCTCGCGCCGGTTTGCATCGGGATGTTCATCCAGGGTGGCGAGGAGTTCCGTGAAATCATCCATTACGAATTCGTCAGCCGGGTTACAGGCGGCGGAGAGAACGCGCCTCACAGCAGTTCTGTCCCCGCAGTCGTGCACCTGATGTACTACGCGCTGCCGGTGTCGATCTTTATGATTGGCGCGCTGCTGCTGACGAAGGTCCGGCTGTGGTTTTCGCGTCGTGGGCCGATATGCCTACCGCTTTGCTGGATGCTGGCCGTGGTGGTTCCGTTTTCGCTGACGCACGGATTCAGGCCGGACTATCTCCTGCCGTGCTACGCGCCGGCGGCGCTGATGGGGGCGTGGGCGGTGGGTGAAATCGTCCGGCGCGGTCGAAGCGGGGGAATCACCACGCAAATCCTGCGGCACGTATTCGCAGCCGTGCCCGTGGTAATCGGGATTCTGCTGATACTGCTGCCGATGATTTACCTTTTCCACGATTACATGCCCGGTTTCATCACGAAAAATATCAAGATGCCGTCATCCGTTCCGTCGGTTACGTGGCGTGTCCTGTGCGGGCTGATCGCCCTTGGCGCCGTCGTGCTGGCGCTGTCCGTGCGATGGAGCCTGCAATGGCGGCTTCGCCGTGTGGCGGCGGTGGCGGTAGTGGGGATGTTGGGAATAATCTTTATCGACCGGCACATGTTCACCCGGCACGCCCGGACGGGCGACGGCGAAAAGATGATCGCCTTCGCCCGCGACGTAAAAGGTCGGATCGGCGGCGACGAGTTTGCCGTCTTTCGCGCGGGCAAACTGGCGACGGAACTGTACCTGGGTCGATTCGGCGCCTGGCCCGAACCGCCGGGGACGCCCGACAGGAAGCGGTGGGATGTCCAGACGCTCAACCGCTCCGATGTCCGGTGGCTGGTAACAAACGACTGCGGGCTAATCGGACTTGGTGCGACCGAGATCATCAGTCAGGACGGGAACAAAATCGAAGTAATGAAGCCCGGCGATCTCGGCGTCGTAGAGGTCCGGACCGCCCCGGTTATCTCGCAGAAGTGGGGCCGGGCGTACCTTATCCGCCTGCGTCGCCCGATCCGCGTACGCGGAAAACCCCGGGCCACCGAACACGAATCAGGCCGGCAGGATAAATGGTAGAACCACAAAGGACACAAAGAGCACAAAGATTTTTTCTATTCTTGGTGTTCTTCGTGTTCTTTGTGGTTCATTTGTTTCTTCCCGGTTGTGGCGAGTATTTGTTTTCGCAGTTTGAACAGTTCCACGAAGGCGCGAAGGATGACTTTGGGGTTCGCTCCCGTGGCCTTTCCGCTTTCGCGGTGTCGGTGTTCGACGCCTATATTTCCGATGGTATATCCGGCGTGCGTGGCGCGGGCGAGGATTTCCGCGTCGATCAGGGCGCCGGTGGACTTCATTTCGATATTGTCGAATATTTCCCGGCGGTACAGTTTGAAGGCCGAATCCACGTCCCTGACGCGAAAGCGAAGGAGCCGTTTGACCATGAAATTCCACAACGCCGCGTTGACCTTCCTGATGAACTTGTCCTGCCGGTTCAAGCGGAATCCGTTGACAATGTCGTATTCGTCCGCCAACGGCAGCAGGCGCTCGAGTTGGCCGATGTCGAACTGCCCATCCCCGTCCGTGTAGAAGACCCATTCCTTTGTTGCGTTGAGGAAGCCGCTCCGGAGTGCGCCGCCGTATCCGCGATTGGGTCTGTGATGGATGGCGAGAATGCGGGGGTTCTCCGCAGCCAGCCGGTCGGCTATCTCTCCGGTCCTGTCGGCGCTGCCGTCATCGACGAGGATGATTTCGTAATCCAGCCCCAGGCCCTCAAGCACCTCGACCGCCCGGGCGCAGGTGCGCTCGATGTTTTCCTGCTCGTTATAAAAAGGAAAAAATACCGTCAGTTCCTTGACCATTTTTTCTTCTCTCGCTGTATTACTGTGTAACATCTAATTTGATGGGTGTGGGTGGCACGGTCAAGCGGAACGAAGTGGAGCTTGGCCGTGATGCAGCCTGCCACGGCCAAGCTTCGCTTGACCGTGCCACCCATCAAATAATCTGTTACAGACTAGCAGGTTGTCTGGTGATATTCTAATAAGGTAGTCGAGTAAGGGAAACCCAAATGCACGTAGGATTAGTAGCAGGTCGTCTGATGGGTCTGAACGGCAGCGAGCAGGGCACTGCCGAGTTGGCCGGCGAATTGGCCTGTCGCGGCTTGAAGGTAACGGTGCTGTCTGCCGGCGAGGTGGTCCAGCCGGCGGACGGTAGTTACGAAGCGGTGAATCTGGGCGTCGGGAGATTGTCTCGTGGACGGGACTGGGACGCTCTGGCCGAGGCGGTTGACCGCGAATCGGCCGGCAGGGGCATCGACGTGGTTCATTCGATGTCGCCGATGGTCTGTTGTGACATTTATCAACCGAGGGGCGGCACTATCGCCGAGACTTACGAGCGTTATCTGGCGATGCCGCGCGGGACGTTGGGCCGGTTGAAGGCGTGGCGAAAGATACGATTTTCGACCTCGGCCCGCGCCTGGATCGTCCGCGAACGTGAGTTTTTCCGCCGCAGACCGATGCCGGTGATAATCGCCATGTCACAGTACGTCGCCGAACAGTTGCGGCGGCACTACGGCGTCCCGGACGAAAACATCCGCAGCATCTTCGGAGCGATAAAATGCCGTCCGACCGACGCGGATCGCAGGTCCGCCTGGCGGCGGTTGCGGACCGAACTGGACGTTGCGGATGAAACCACGCTTCTGCTGTTCGTCGCACAGCATTTTCATCAGAAGGGGTTGGGTTATCTGCTGGAGGCTATGCGCCGGGTCGAATCGGCCGGGCCGGCGGGGCGTTTGGCGCTGGCGGTTGTCGGGCGGGATGATCCGAAGCGGTACCGCGAACAGGCCGGGAGATTGAACCTGTCATCGGCCGTGCACTACGCGGGTCAACTGCGGCGGGAGGAGGTGCTTCCGTATTACGCCGCCGCCGACGTGCTGGTTCTGCCGACGATTTACGACTCTTGCAGCCGGACCGTGCTGGAGGCCGTGGCGATGGGGCTTCCGGCAATCACGACCAGGCACAACGGGGCCGGCGAACTGATCGAACGACACGAAACCGGCGTAGTTATCAGTTCGGCATGGGCGATCGACGAACTGGTCGAGGCGATTATACTTTCGACCGATCGGCAGCGACGGGCACAGTGGTCGTCCGCAACGACGGCGTCTGCTGAATTTGTCCGAATCGAGCGAATGACCGATGAATTGTGTAACCTTTATCGGGAATTGATTGAGAACAGATCGTAGTAGTACTCTGTCAATCATCAAATTGTGGTGGCACAGGTTTGTAACCTGTGCGGCTGACACAGGTTACAAACCTGTGCCACTGACGACGGACGCCTTGTTGTTGCACGTTCCCACCTACCAATTCTAACTTGACGGAACACTATATCCTGCTCGCTTTTCGCAAGGACGATACTTCGGAGGATTTTAAGTATCTGGAGTGCCCGATCTTTAATCCGCGATCGTTTATCGGGCCGATAGCGCGGCGGTGCAGGCGATAGACCTTGTGCCCCAGGCGCGCCAGCATCCGCCGGACCTGGCGGTTACGCCCTTCGGATATTCGCAATTCCAGCAGGCTCTCTTTGGCCCCGCGACGAAGCACCTTTACACCCGCCTTTGCCCGTGATTTCTGTCCGCGATGTCCC
>DAOVFI010000417.1 GCA_030673005.1 Planctomycetales bacterium | reverse complement strand
AATTGAAGCGGAGTTTGGGGCTGATGCGTTGGATATGGATTGATCGCTTCGAGGAGTTCTCGCCCGGAGTCTCGGCTACCGCCGTCAAGAACGTCTCGCTGGCAGAGGAACACCTCCACGACCACTGGGAGGACTTTCCGGTCATGCCGGTGTCCCTGATGATCGAAGGGATGGCCCAGACGTCCGGCATTCTCGTCGGGCAGGCGCGGGATTTCCGCGAGAAGGTCATCCTCGCCAAGATTTCCAAGGCCGAGGTCAGCGAACCGGTCGTGCCCGGCGACCAGTTGAAGTATCAAGCCGAAATTGTAACGATAACCGACCAGGCGGCAAGCACACACGGAACGGTATTCAAAAACGGCAAACAAATCGGTACGATCGACCTGATGTTCTCGCACATAGACCAGAACCTTGCCGGGACGAAATTCCCCAAGGAGAATTTCGTCTTTACCGGTCAGTTCCTGCGGCTTCTGGCGGGTTTCGTGGAGGTACCGGGGCCATGAGCGAACGCCGCGTCGTAATCACCGGTCTGGGTGTCGTAACCGCCGGAGGCATGGGGATTGAGGAACTGTTCGAGGGCGTCTGCGCGAAGCGGCAGAGCATCAAACGCATAGACCTGTTCGATCCGTCCGGTTTCCCCTGTCAGATAGCCGGTCAGCTGGACGGCTTTTCCGCAAGGAAGTACGTCCCCCGCTCTTATCGCAAGGCCGTCAAGGTAATGGCCCGCGACATCGAAATCGCAGTCGCCGCCGCCGATCTGGCCGTCCGCGACGCGGGCATCACCACGAGGGGAATAGACGAGAACGCCGTCGATATAGACTCGGCCCGATTCGGCTGCAACATCGGCGCCGGGCTTATCTGCGCCGACCTGGACGAACTGGGCGCTGCAATCAACACTTCTGTCACAGATGGCGAATTCGACTTTAAAAAATGGGGCACCGAAGGCATAAACAACCTTACGCCGCTCTGGCTGCTGAAGTATCTACCGAATATGCTCGCCTGCCATGTAACAATCATCCACGGAACCAAGGGACCTTCCAATACGATAACCTGCGGCGAGGCCTCCGGGCATCTTGCAGCCGGTGAGGCAGCGAGGACAATCGCACGCGGAGCCGCCGACATCGCCATCGCAGGCGGAGGCGAAAGCAAAGTCAACCCGATGAACCTCATGCGGCAAACGCTCCTTGAACGGGTTACAACCACCGGTAACGATAATCCCGCCCAGGCGTGCAAACCATTCGACGCCGACGCCGACGGAACCGTTATTGGCGAAGGCGGCGGACTGGTTATCCTGGAAGACCAGACGCACGCAGAAAGTAGAAACGCACGGGTTTATGCGGAATTCGTCGGATTCGGGGCAGGAAACAACCCGGAAGGGATGAATTATCTCGAAGAACCCAAAGGCGATGGGGAAGCGCGGGCGATATCGGCTGCTATCGCGGACGCGGGAATCTCGCCGGAGCAGATTGATCTGGTTATCCCCCACGGTACGGGCGTACCGGCAGAAGACGCAGCCGAGGCCGACGCCATCCGTAAAACGCTCGGTCAACGGGCTGACACCGTTCCGGTTGTACCGCTGACGGGCGGATTCGGAGACCTCTTCGCCGGTGCAGGAGCCGTTCAACTATCCGTCGCAGCAATGGCGCTGCACAAGCAGACGGTCCCGCCGACTGTCAACTTCGAAAAACCCGCCGGGGCTTACCGGCTTAATGTTTCAAAAGAACAGACTGATGCGCAATTGCGATACGCCCTCTGCTGCACGCACGCCACCGGCGGGCAAAACGCGGCAATTGTACTGAAACGATACGAATGAGGGATTAGAGACTTGGTTTCCGTAACACGTAGTTTGATGAGTGTGGGTGGCACGGTCAAGCCGGAGCGCAGCGCCTGCCTGCCGGCTTGCCTACCGGCAGGCAGGTAGGCAGGAAGGCTTGGCCGTGAGGACGCCGAACCACGGCCAAGTCTTGCTACTCTGCGAAGTAGCGATACACTTCGCTACGTAGCACGAGCCGACTTGACCGTGCCACCCGTCATACAGGTTCATCGAGAACAGAATGAGACGACGAGTAGTCATAACGGGAATGGGATGCGTAACACCGCTTGGGCATGACGTCGAATCGGTATGGTCGGCTTTACTGTCCGGCGTCGGCGCCATCAGGCAAACCGATCTTTTCGACGCAGCCACCTTTCCGACCACGTTTTCCGCACAGGTAAGGGATTTTGATCTCCCGCCGGCCCTGGCTCAAACCGGTCGGCACGACCACGTCGGAAGGCAGACCGGATTCGCCCTGGCCGCCGCACTGGAGGCGTGGGGCCAGTGCGGGCTGGACGGCTCGGACAAGCACGACCCGGCGCGAACGGGCATCTACCTCGGCTCGGGCGAAGGGAGCCTGGACTTCGATAATTTCACATCGCTGCTGGTCGATGCATGGGGCGATGACGGAAAACTCGATACGGTCCGATGGGCCGAACTGGCGTTCGAGCGAATGAACGTCCACCGCGAGCAGGAGCAGGAGGCCAACATGGTCGTCTC
>DAOVFI010000223.1 GCA_030673005.1 Planctomycetales bacterium | reverse complement strand
GCCTTTTTTTCTACAATTCTTCATTTTCTGCCGCCTGGGTTGTCGGTGCGGTTGTCGGTTTAATCTCCGGCCTGCCGACCAGTGTCGCCGGCAGGGCGTAGATCGATAACTGCGGATGCAGTCTGAAAGGATTATACAGCGGGTCGCCGATGAAGGTAAGCCGCCAACTGACCGACGGGACCGTCCGCCAGTAGCATTCCGCCACTGTCAGGTGCCCGGTAAGCAGCAGGCCGAAGAAATCCTCCGGCAGGGGGAATGCGCGGAGGTACGGCTCGCTGACCGCCCCGGCAGTGACGGTTACGCCGTTCTGAATCATCTTGACGCACCATTCGTCCACCTTCGGCGCTCGCAGATGCACTGCCTCCAGGCTCGCGATGTGCCAGCCGACCGCGCCGCGAACCCATTTGAAGGCGGGGATATAGTTCTGGAGGCTGTACCAGCCGACGTACAGCGCCGCATCGGGACAACTGCCGGGCCTGAATAAGGCTTTTTTCGTGTTGAGCACTACGGGGATTTTGGTATTTTTCCTGACGATCGCAGCCAGTCTGAGCAGGTGCTTGTCATAGTAGGGATATTTCCCGCCGGCGTCGATGTAGAAGGTCCCCTTCAGGCCGGTCTTTTCGGTTGCGATTGAATCTTTGATTATGCGGAGCGCGTCGGCGGCCGTCGGACCGTCGATCCGGGCGGTCATAATGACACCGTCCGGTACATTGGGCGGGCGGATTTTCATATTCGCCAGGCGCCAGAACATCGGGTTCGGCCTGGCGCCGTGGAGCGGGCCGGGGCGGTAAAGACCGGAAGTTCCGTTGTCTCCGGAGACCCTCACCTGCTCCCATAGCAGCGACAGTTCGCTATCGACCGAGGCGTCCTCCCAGTCGGGATTGACGGTCCTGAACCTCCTTTTGCAGTAGTTGTGCGCGATAACCAGGCCGTAGCGCCTGGTTGCCAGGTCGATTAATTTCTTTGCCGTGGCGGGGTTTTCGGGAAGTGTCTCGGCCCGTTTTAGTTCGGCCCTGTCCGCCGCCGCCTGCTTTTTCAGTTGGTCCGGCGAAGGGACGCCGGGGATCGGTTCAGACGGCATGTTCTTCAGCAGATCGGCCGGTCCGAATGTGTCCAGGCGCAAGGCCGCTATCTGGCGAAGGGCGATCAGGCGCTTCTTCCGGTCGGTCAGCAGGGCGGCGGCGGCCTGCTTGCCCTTAAGCCTGCCCGATAATTTACGTGCGAGAACCTCGAATTTCGGAGGCCTGTCCAGCCTGGCGCCGGCGCCGGCGGAGAAGAGGCGCCCGACCGGACGAAGCGTCTTCGTCCGCGCCGCCGGGAATTCCAACGCTACGGTATCGAGCAGTTTATAGTTGACCGCCAGCCGGCCGAGCAAGCGCAGCATTTTTGTTTTATATGAGTCGGTAAGTTTGCGCTGCTCGGGCGCAGCCTTGTTGCCCAGTACACGGACGGGAACGCCCCACATCAGCACAATACACCTGACCTGCCGGCGGAGTTTGTTCTTCGTAAGGTAAAGGCGCAGCGGGTCACGGATGTTCTCGTTGTATTCCCTGCGTGAGATCGTCGCATCGGCGGAGGTGCGAAGCGCGACGAGCCGTTCCGGGAGAATGTTCCGCACGCGACAGTAGTATTTTCCCAGTTCCACGGAGCCTTTTGCATTGGCGTTGACTACGACAACGACTTCCTGCGGCCTGAGTTCGCCGAGGCACGGCGCCGCTGCGAAGACCAAGACCGCAGACGCGATGAGAAATAATAAATATGGCCGGCAGTTCGTCATTTTATTCGCTGTTGTCTTATGGACGATAATTACGGATTATCCATTTCCTTACAATTAATAAGCCTACCAGAACCGAATGGTTCATTCTAATGTGATTTATCGGCGTGGCACGGGCGTCTCGCCCGGGTGGCACGGTCAAGCCGAACGCCTGCCGGCAGGCAGGCAGTGAGGCTTGGCCGTGATGTCGCCCAACACGGCCAAGTCTCCGACTTGACCGTGCCACCCGTTGTGCCACTCGTTAGGAGCGGAAAAAAGAAAAAACAATTCCAACAAACGAATTGAATCATGACCGAGACGGCCATGCCACGCGATGTTACAGTTTCGAGGTGGTGTGTTTCGGGGTGTATTTTTGAACGAGTCGGAGCAGGTCCGGCTGGTTGGAATTCAGTTCCAGCGACCGGTTCCACGCATTCAGCGCCTTGTCGCGCAGGCCGGCGTCGCCGTTGGATTGAATGAATCGACTCATGTACACCACGCCAAGCCCGCGATAGGCCGGGGCGCTCCTGCCGTTGAGTCGGATGGCTTTTTCGTAGGCGCTGAGGGCGTCGCCCAACTTTTTCTGGAGGAAATAGCATACACCTATCTGTTCCCACGCGTCGGAGCAGTTGGCGTCTTCCCTGGACGCCAGGCCGAATGCGCCGATTGCTTCCTTCAGACGACCGAGTCGAAGGTACGTCGAGCCGAGGTTCAACAGGAGTTTCGACTGGTGGACGTCCAGTTCCAGTGAGGCTTTGTAGGCGCGGATGGCGTCGTAGGGGCGGTTCTGGGAATCGTAGATTATGGCAAGGTTGGACCAGGCGTAGGGTTTTTTCGCGTCGAGTTTAATCGCCCTGGAGCAATACTGCTCGGCCAGGTCGTATTTACCCATCTCGAAATAACAGGCCGAGAGGTTCAGGTTGGCGTCGAAGTCTCCCGGTTTGAGCATGACGGCGCGGAGGTACACGTGGACGGCCTTTCGCAGGAAATCGGCTGCGGCCTTTGCGGATCTGGCGGCCTCGGAAAGGTACTTGTAAGTTACGCCCAGATTGTAATGCGAACGGAAGGCGTATGGGTTGATGTTGCATGATTTTTCGTATGCGGTTGCAGCGGCGGTGTAGTCGCCTTGCTTGCGGTGGATGTCGCCTATCGCAGCATGGGCCAGTGAAAGGTTCGGGTCGGCCTTGACTGCCCTGGTCAGTTCCGCCAGGGCGATCTCGTAACCGTCGCGATCCATCGCCATCCTGCCGGTTACGTAATGCTCAATGGCCACACTGGTCGATGAAAATGACTCACAACCGCCCAGCAAACCGGCCGCCGCCGTCATTAATATCAGTGAAGTGTATTTCATCAGTGGCGCTCCGTTGCCCTGTCTTTTTTATGCCTGTCCAGTATTCCGTTCCCAGCCGACCAGTCAAGCGCTTGGTTGATTTGCCTGAGGGGATTATACTGTCTAAAGTCGGCCCGGCCATATAAAAGGACTGTTTAATACTACAGCGCAACTTAGGGCTACAATTCAGAAAAAAAGGAATAAAAAAGGAAACCCGGCAGCCGGCAAAGAACAACAATGACCCCAACCGGCTACCGGCTACCGGCTACTATGCAGCGAGTCAGCGATACAATATAAACATAAGTTGCTCTGTAATAAAGATTCTGTCGGTGTATGGTTTTATTGGGAAAGGGGAAAAATGATGGCGGCTTCAACGTGGATAATGAGTCTGATGATATTGCTGGGCGGGGGCGGCAACGATCTGTTGGATATGGTCTCGCATGAGGCCTACTGGAAGTCCAGGGGAATGGAGGCTACGACCGAGAATCTCCTTGCCGAGCTAAAACAGGTTAAGGGCGGTGACGCCTCTGCGCTGATAAAGCAGCTCGGCGCCAAGCAGTATAAGGACCGCCAGGAGGCCTCGCTCAGGCTTGAGGCAATGGGCACGTCGATCCTGCCGCAGTTACGCAAGGCGGTCAAGTCGTCGGATGCGGAGATTTCCATCCGTGCCCAGAGGCTCATCAAAAAACTGTCGAACAAGGCCAGGGGTCGATCGGTGCGTCGCCTTATGGCAATCCGCACGCTGGGCGAATTGAAGGACCGCGAGGCCGTCCCGGCCCTTCGAGGACTGCTGAAATCGAAGGTGCTGTTCGAGGCCGAGTATGCCGCACGGGCCATTGCAAAAATTGAAGGCAAACCGTTCAAGCGCCAGGCCGTCTCGGCCAGGGAAATGCAATCCGACCTGTGGCTGCTGCCGGGCAATTGCGGCGCCGTCGGGCAGGCCACACTCAAGCCCGGAAAGGTAATTTCAGCCAAAGAGATACTCAAGCCCCTTCTGCCGGCGATGCCGGCGATGCGGCCGGGCAATAACGCCGAAAAAACACTGGCGAAAATCAACAAGATGCTGATAACCGCCGCAGAGCGGTTCGGCAACGCCAGGCTCAGTGGAATAACGATCGGCGTGGGCGATGGCACGGGCGGCGAAGACGCCGACGGCAAGGACACCGGTTATGTAGTCATCGTGTTCCGGGGTCTTTATGACTGCTCGGCGATGCGCGAGGCAATTCTTGAACAGAAGGAGATTAAAACCGAAAAGGTGGGACGGATGGAGATTATTAAGTTTGACGGTAATGCCGCCATAATCCCGGCCTCGAACGAACGCTTTATCTTAATAGCCGGTCCGTCGCGGAAACAAATGCCGATCGAACAGATGGTCGCCGCACTCAAGACAGGCAAAGGCAAACTCGGTGGCAACAAGGCGATAGCGGCGCTGGTAAAATCGGTCGATACGACCAGCCCCGTCTGGGCCGTCATGCAGGTCAGCAAGGCCTACCGTAAGGCTTCATTTCTTGAGCCGTTCCAGAGCCTTGCACTCGTCGGCAAACGCAAGGCCGGTCAGATGGACTTTGTCCTCAAGGCCCGCGGCGCCGACGCCGAAAAGGTCGCCAAGGCCGTGGAGGAGTTTAATAATTTGATGGCCGAGGGGCGCAAGGAGATGGCCGAAATGGTCCAACACATACCCGCCTTCAAGCCTATAGTCGATTTTATAACGACCATCAAGGCTGCCGCCAACGGAACCAACGCAACCGCAACGGCCCGG
>DAOVFI010000336.1 GCA_030673005.1 Planctomycetales bacterium | reverse complement strand
GCGGCGATCCACTCCGATCCGTCGGCAGGGCTTGTCGGCGCGACGACCGCCGCACCGGCAATCGGTCATTTGCAAACGGCAACGTCCGTCGCCACAAGGCCGCTCGCCGAAGCGCTCGCAGAACCGGAAAAGCGGATCATCATGGCAGCGCTCGCCGCCAACGGCGGGCACAGGCAGGCGACCGCACACGCTCTCGGCATCAACCGCTGCACACTCTACAAGAAAATGAAAAAGTACGGATTGCTATAAATGTAGGGTGTGCAGGTTCTGTATCCTGCACACCGAACGCTTCACCCGCAAATCGCGGTGTGCAGGAAACAGAACCTTCCGCACCCTACCCTGTTAAAAACATCTCGTGTATCCCCTGCATCTCTGCTAATCTTTTTCCCCGTTATGAAAAAGGTACGTTTTGGAATTATCGGTTGCGGCGGCATAGGTCGGCACCACGCTCGCCAGATAGTCGATGCAAAAAGCCGCGATTTCTCTCTGACGGCGGTGGCGGACGTGCATGCCGAATCGGCAGAAGCCCTCGGCGGCGAGGTTGGCGTCGAGTGGTTCGACGACGGATACCGGTTGATTGACTCGGACCTGGTCGATGCGGTTATCGTAGCGACGCCGCACTACGAACATCCGCCCCTGGCGATCTACGCCGCCCGTCACGGCCTGCACGTGCTGACCGAAAAACCCGTTGCCGTTACCGTCGGCCCGGCGCGGGCGATGGTTTCCGAATGCGCCAAACGCCGCGTTGCAATGGGCGTGGTTTTTCATCAGCGTAACCGTCCGGTCATGCGGAAGATGAAGCAGATGGTCGAGGCGGGGCGGGTCGGGGAAATCTTCCGCGTCCAGATGATCTGCTCGAACTGGTACCGCCGTCAGTCCTACTACGATTCGGGCGCGTGGCGCGGCACGTGGGACGGCGAAGGCGGCGGGATCATGCTCAACCAGGCCCCGCACTCGCTGGACCTGCTGCTGTGGATCGCCGGCGTGCCGAAGCGGGTTATCGCCACCGTCGATACCCGCATCCACAAAATCGAGGTGGAAAACACAGTCAACGCGATCCTCGAATATGGCCGCGGCAAGACGGGCTACATCTATGCCACCACCGCCGAGTCGCCCGGAATGGAGCAACTGATGGTCTGCGGCGACAAGGGCACGCTCGTAGCCGAGAACGACAAACTGCGATTCGCCCGCTTGGCCGTCCCGCTGAGCAGGGATATAATGTCCGCCCGGGCCGGTGGGATGCCCCGATGCGACTGGAAGGAAGTGCCCATTACCGGCAAGGACGGCAGACACATCGGCGTCATACGCGCATTCGCCGCATACGTCCTCCGCGGAAAACCCCTGGTAGCAACGGGAAAAGACGGCCTGAACGAACTGGAACTGTCAAACGCGATCTACATCTCCGGCTACAAGGACAAGCCCGTCGATCTGCCGGTCGATGCCGCCGAGATGGAACGACTCCTGAACGCGCTCAGCCGGAAACACGCCAAAGGCAAAGGCAAAAGTCAAAACTTCCGCAAAAAAGCCAACGCACGACTGAAAAAAATTCTAGGCAAATTTCCGACGTAATAATCCATTGGAGATGAAAAAGCAGGTAGGGTGTGCAGGTTCTGCCTGCCTGCCGGTAGGCAGGTATCCTGCACACCGAATCCTCCGTTGTTGGTGGCACAGGTTTGTAACCTGCGCGGCTGACACAGGTTGCAAACCTGTGCCACTATATTGCACCGTAACGCTTAAGCAGTTCTAACAGCCGGGATTCTTCAGAAGCGAGTACTTCGCCGCATAGGATGATGCCTTCGGCGCTGCTGACCTGCTCTGCTACGATATTCAGGACATCAAGCCCACTGTCTGATAAGAAAAGTTGGATGAGTTTTCCGGCAGCGCGGATTTTGCGATAAACTTCCGGCCAGTGCGCCATGCCCGGATTACCGTCGCCCGGAATCCACTGGACGCCCTTGAGTTCGGGGATTTCCAGAAGCGAATCGAGGTGCGCCAACTGCCCCGGCCCGTCCAGGTGATTAAACGGATTATCCAGCCGTCTGCACGCAGCCGCCAGTTCCGGCTTGACGAACTCGTCGAACATTTCAGGCCCGATCATGTAACAGAAATCACACTGCAACATATAAGATGGATCGGGCGAATAAATCCCGGCCCAGTCCGAGTAGCCTGGATTGACCGGCTGGAGGAATTCGTTAATCTCCGTGTAGTATCGGAACCAAAGTTCGTGCGATTCCCACGTGAGCCGCTTGACCTCGTCGGGATGATCGTACAAGTCCAGCAGCAGAGGTTGTAATCCCGCCGGTCGATAATCGCTTCGGCCGGCACGGATGAATCGTAAAAGGGTATAAAATGATGATCCGGCAACTCCGGCTCGGTCCGACCCGGGTTCCTGCCTGAGACGGCAACATTAATCAGAGGACGATCCCAATCACCCGCCCACCAGCGACGATAATTGTCCCTGACTCGGACCCAACGCTCCTTGTCGAAATCGATATTCACAATGTCGCTCCCGTCCCGCTTCGGTTTCAGCGGCTGTCAGTATGATGCATTTTCCTGAAATGTCTCCTTATTGGAAGAAAACATCTCGAATAAACCGTCAAATTTTGCTAATCTTTCTGTCGTGAATTCACTCACGGAGAGAAGGAAATGAAGATACAGAAGGCACAGGACGTTGAGGCGAAGCAGGTTGAGATGGACCAGGCAGAAGGCGTGATGATGCGTATGCTCATCGGTCCGGACGACGGAGCGCCGAATTTTAATATGCGTTTCTTCGAGGTCGCCGTCGGCGGATATACGCCGCGGCACACGCATGGCTGGGAGCACGAGGTGTACGTCCTGGCCGGGAACGGGGTCGTCCTGGAAGACGGGCAGGACAAGCCAATCAACGCCGGCGATTGCGTCTATGTCCCGCCGAACGAGGAACACCAGTTCCGCAACACCGGCGGCTCGGAAAACCTCAAATTCCTCTGCCTGGTTCCGCGAGATTCAGGATAGATAGCCGCGAACTGCGCGAACAACGCGAACATAATTAAAAATAAAAGCAGAAAAACAGAATGTGATGGCGCAAGGCCATGGGAATAAAGGCAGATATATAAGGGGTATTTTTAATAATAGATTTTCTTGTTCGCGTAGTTCGCGTGGTTCGCGGTTATTCTTTCCGCATAGTTAGCCGCGAACAACGCGAACATAAGAATATTAAAAATAAAAAGCAGAAAAACAGAATGTGATAACGTAAGGCATCAGAAACAAGGACAGATTTACGAAGGTTATCTTTTTTTATAATAAATTATTGTTCGCGTAGTT
>DAOVFI010000705.1 GCA_030673005.1 Planctomycetales bacterium | reverse complement strand
TGTCTTAAACACGGCGAAGGGGCCGGACAACTGCCACGCGGCGTGCCATCCGTCCTGGATAATGAAGTAAAAGTCTCCCGAGAACGCAGTCCAGTTAGCGCCGCTGTCCGTAGATTGCTTTGCCAGTCCGTCGCTGTAGCCAGAGTCGCTGTCATACCCCACTGACGCCTTGTACGACCAAAGGTTAGTGGGGAAGACCACGAGCCAGTATTTGGTAGCTGCCGCCAGCGTTTGGTTGCTACCCCAGGCGAACTTTTGCCACGCCGGGGCGGTGTTCGCCTTCTCGTTCTTAGTTTTGAGCAAGGTGCCGGGCACGCCGGCGTTGTCGGCGCGTAGCTGCACAGTCACCTCGGAAGGGTACTCCCGGCCCATCCAGAGAAATACGTGCCCGCAGGTAGTCTCGGTGGCGCACTCGAACTGCTGGGCGTAACGCTCAGTGACCGCCGCGCCGAAGGTCAGTAGCCCCATATCCTGCACGCCGCAAATATACGCCGTTCCCAGGCCGGCCGATTCGTACCGGGGTCGAGGCGGCAAGATGAGCTGCCGGGAAAACCGACTGTCTATATTACCAAATAGATACATCCCCTCGTCGTCAAAGTCCTCCTGTAGGGCCCCGTGCGCCCACTCGGTTTGCTCCCATACCGACCAGTCGGTCAGGTCAGCGAAGGAACGTTCGGGCTTGGCGGTGCCCGGCTTGGCGGCGAAGGGCAGGGCCTGGCGCATCTGCCAGCCGCCCGGCGCCAGCACAAGGCCGACGTTCTCGCCGTCTGGGTCAAGGCATATATCGTAATTGGTGCCCGTTTGAACATCACTCACTTGCACGCCTCCATCTTGCTGATGGCCGTAATGGCCTGGCGGTCAAGCCGGCTATAGGACTGTAGTTGCCCCGTGGGCATTGTCATCCCGCGCCGGCGTAGCTGTTCAATCTCAGCTGCCAGTACCCGCATTATGTTCCAGTCTTCTTCCTGCCCGAACTTGCGGTAGCGTTGCATCAGGTATGTGTGGGTGGCCTGCGCGACAATGAAGGCCGCGCACGCCTCCGAGTCGGCGGTGCTCGTGCCGGCCCCGCCCAGGTCTAGCACGGCGGTAGCGGTGGCGCCCAGGGTCGCAATGGCGAGGTAGGTCAGGCCAATATCGCAGCCAGTCGCCGGCTCGGTAGCAAACACAATCTCCTTGCCGGTTGCGGCCCC
>DAOVFI010000429.1 GCA_030673005.1 Planctomycetales bacterium | reverse complement strand
TATCAGCATTTTCGTTTTCTCTTTCCGGATTCGACGGGTTTTTCAAACCGGAATATCCGACCTTCGACGAGTTTTTTCGCGTGAACCAGCCTTGTCCGGGTCCGGCGCAGAAGCCGAAAACCGGCATACTCTATCTCGGTCTGCATTTCATTAAAAGTCCACCCGTACTCCCTCAAGTGGGTCAGATAGCACGAGAGAAGCCCTCCCGTCCTCAAAAACCTGTATATCTGTCGCAGCAGATTGTCCCGCTGCTTTTTTTCCGGGAAGTAACCTCCGTGAAGCACATCGAAAAGAACAACCACGTCGATCGTTCCCGTCCGAACAGGTACCCTGCCGTACTGAGAGACGTGGATTGTATCAATATTACCCAATCCTTCTTTACCGGCCCGGCGTTTTATCTCGCGCAGACGCTGGTCGTCCTTGTCAACCGCGAAAACTCGGCCGGTTTTACCTACAATCCTCGCCGCCGGTATCGTGTATCGCCCCTCGCCGCAGCCGAGATCGACAACGCGATGCCCCTCGCGCAGGCCCGCCTTCCTCATAATCGCATCAGGTCCGTTACGAAGCCAAATATCCACCTCATCGCCCATTTCGCTCTGTTGCTCCTTTTTCAGAAATACCGGATTCCGTAGTCGCGGTGTTTGCAACCACTTTCAAGTTGCCGGTAGAATACACTCCCGGGCCGGTTGGAATAAATGAATTAATGAAGTCGCAAGGACATTAAGCATGAAAGATCGAATTACTACAAAGGGCACGGATTCGGCGCGTCGGCGCGCGCGGGAAATGGGCATCGCTCCGGGCGTGCTGCCGACCGGGCCGCTCAACTGCATTACCGACGTTCAGGACGTGAGGGTCGGACACGTTACCATAATCGAAGGCGACGACATCCGCACCGGCGCAACCGCCATAGTCCCCCATGGCCGAAATCATTTTCAGGAGAAGGTTCCCGCCGGCGTGGTCGTCGGCAACGGGTTCGGCAAAATGATCGGAAGCACGCAACTTATCGAAATGGGCGAGATCGAAACACCGATTATCCTGACCAACACCCTCTCGGCCCCGCGCGCCGCCGACGCCCTTCTCGACTGGACACTCACCCAGCCGGGAAACGAACAGGTCCGCTCCGTAACACCCGTTGTCGGCGAGACAAACGACGGGAGACTGAACAACATCCGCCGGCGGGCGCTGACGGCGGAGATGATCTACAAATCCATCGAGTCGGCAGAAACCGGACCGGTGGAAGAGGGAACCGTCGGGGCCGGGACAGGGACCGTGGCGTTCGGCTTCAAAGGCGGAATCGGAACCAGTTCGCGCCTCCTGCCGGAAAACCTGGGCGGATACACGGTCGGGATGCTGGTGCAGTCGAATTTCGGCGGCGTCCTGCAGATACTCGGCGTGCCGGTCGGGCGGGAACTCGGGCGGTACTACCTCAAGGACGGCATCGACAGCATCGACGCAGGCGGGTCGATAATGATGATCCTTGCGACCGACGCTCCGCTTTCAGACCGAAACCTGACCCGTCTTGCCCGGCGGGCGCTGGCGGGTTTCGCACGGACGGGCGCCTCGATGACGAACCAGTCCGGCGATTACGTTATCGCCTTTTCATCGGCCGAAGGCGTGCGGCGGACCGCAGAGAGGCGAAAAAAAGCCGCCACGATGTCCGAACTGCCCAACGACAGGATGTCACCGCTGTTCCAGGCCGCTATCGAGGCGACCGAGGAGGCGATTTATAACTCGCTCTTCATGGCCACCGGCATAACCGGCTACAAAGGCGCCGACGTCAAGGCCCTGCCGCTGGAGAAAGTCGAGACGATGATGCGCAAGTATGGGCGAGGGTGGAGTACGTAGATATAAGGTGGGCCTCGCTGCGCTCGGCCCAGCCTACTTCGATATTCAACACCTGCCTGTCGGCAGACAGGTGCCCACCCGCTTCGCGTGAAGGCATGGCGCCTACCCAGTAATTCAGCTGGGACAGAGTTAGTAGAACCGCCGAAAATAATCCGAAGGAGAATCGACAAATGACCGGAAGACTGATTACAGCGAGTTTGATATTCATCTCCTGCTCAACTTTGAGTTTGCCGGTCGGCGGTGCAGAGGCGCCCAAGATTACCGCCTGGTCGAACAGCAAGACCGGAGATAAAAAGACGGTATTTCAAATCAAGACGGGCGAGAAAATCACCTTTAGCGTCAAGGCCGACGGCGCGGAAAAATACGTCTGGCTGGTGGACAAAGTGGTTCAGAAGACATCCGGGGGCGCCTCATTTTCCTGGACAGTTCCGGTCAAGAAGGGAATGTGGAAGATAGGCGTCAAAACCACCAACGCCGCACAGGAGCAGCGGATAAAGAAACAGGCGGCGCTTTGGGATAAGTGGATCAAAGTCAGAAAAGACCGGGCAGGGAAGAGTTATCCGGAGCGGAAGAAAAAGTTCATCAGGGAAATGACTGAAC
>DAOVFI010000207.1 GCA_030673005.1 Planctomycetales bacterium | reverse complement strand
TTTCCGCCCGGCTGCGTATTTGTCGAAACTGCCCTGGAGGACGGCTTCTTTCGAGAAGATCGAGGCGATCTCGTCCCACCGGTCGGCGTATTCGTCGCTCCTGATGTACATCGTCCGGGCGGTAGAGGCCTTGTCGGTTGGCTTCGGTCGGATTCGGCAGTCATAGACGGCGAACTCCTCGAAGTCTGTCAGGACCGAAAGCGGCAGTTTCGCGCTCCATGCGTACCGGCGGAGTTGGTAGGCCGGTCCCGGTTCGCCGGCGATATCGACCGCGGGCTTCTTGGCTTCGAGGAAGAATTTTCGCGCCCCGCCGATTCGGAAGCAGTAGTCCGGGGCCTTGGTCGCCCCGCCGATTTTTATGGCGTCTTCGTGGATGACGTCCTTGTAGGCTTCGGCGTATCCGGCTCGGTTGTGGACGTCCCAGCCGAGGGCGACGAAAAGCGGGTCGATAAACTCACGTCGGACCTGGGTTTCGTTATATCGGCCTGCGTGATAGTCGTCGCGATTTCTCTCGAATCGCTCGATGAGACTGATTATGGAATCAGGCGCCGGCATGATTACTCCGCTCGTTTTCCGACAACTGCTATGCCGAGGCTATCGGCGAGTGCGAGTGTGTCGGGCTTGTCGAGGATGATGGTCCTGCCGGCCTCGAGGACGAGGCAGGCGGCGCGAGCGGACTTTAGGGCCTTGATCGTCTCAGGCCCGACGGTCGGCACGTCGAAACGCATGTCCTGGTCCGGCCTGGCGACTTTTACCAGCGTCCAGCCGCCGGAGCGGCAAAGCCGACCCGCACGGGCGATCATCTCGTCGGTGCCCTCCATCGCCTCGACTGCGATAATGTCCCGTTCCTTAACGGCCACCGATTGGCCGACGTCCAGATCGGCGCTTCGACGGGCGATTTCGAAGCCGAATTCCGCGTCCGCCCGGGCCGACTTCGGAACGGGCGTCTTCGTCATCAGGCCTTCGGCGGCAAGGTGTTCGGCGCAATATTCGACGCTTGACATGAGTTCGATACCCTCCCGGGCAAGTTCATCGGCCACCGCCAGCAGCACGGCGTTGTCGCGCTTGTCGTGGCGCAGCCGGACATACCAGAGCCGGGCGGTCCGCAGGTCCGGCAAATATCGCAGCAGGCGCAGCGGCGAGTACATATTCGCCTTCCGCACGCCACCGGCAAGGACCGCCTGGCGGACGCCGTGCCTTCGCAGGATGCGAATCCACCTGCCCAGACGGGTTATCCCCGCCCAGCCGAAGGTCTCGGCCAGGTCGCGCAGTGCGGGGTCGGCCTGTCCGCGAATGCCCACCACCACCAGCGGGCGACCCGCCCGGCGGGCGCCGCCCGCTATCAGCACCGGCAACCGACCGGCGCCGGCAATAAGACCTAATGGCGCCTTTTGCATCATGCAAGATGCATTATTTACTACATCGCACCATAACGCAATGGTCATGCGGGAAGGTAGAGCAGGTTGCGTTGTAGCTCGTGGCACGGGCGCCTGCCTACCGGCAGGTAGGTCTCGCCCGTGATCAGGCGCCAAGACGTGAATCTGCATAAGATAAACAGCATGGGCGAGACGCCCATGCCACGTTCGGGCGACAGACGCCGACGGATCGCAGGCGGGCAATGATGTTCAGGCCTGCTACGCACTGCGCCCCTGTCGGTTACCTGCTCAGGGACTTATCCAGCAGTTTGAAGCCCAGCGGCGTCTGGGAGATAATCAATTTTTTGCGATATATGCGGATTGAGCCTTTACCTGTCGGCGCCCACATGTCTTCGCCTATGGACATCTTGATTATCTTGATGAGCATTTCGCGGCTTCGCCGGCGCTGTTCGGCGGGACTTTCGTCATCGTCGTCATCGTCGTCGTCATCATCATCGTCGCCCCACCCGTCATCGTCGTCATCATCGTTTTTCTTACTCGACTTGCGGAAGCCTATCCGCGGCCCGCGAAAGTTTCGGACAACCATCATGAGGTCCCCGATTTCAAAAATGCGCACTTTCGTATTACGGTTCAGCACTTCGCCGGTTGCGATTTTCACCACACCGCCCTGGACCACCCAGTGAATCCCGGCGAGCCGGTCCCGGCCCGCGCTGAGTTGCTCGGTTATCAAATCCAGCGCGCGCGCCACGGAGATATTGCGCGCCTTGACGGTAACGGGTGTTTCCCTGCTGACGCCGACGGTCTCGAGGGCGCGCCAGTTAACGTGGAAATTAGCGCCTGAAATTTCGCGGAGAAACGCGATCGCGTCCTTCACCGGCAGTTCGGTAAATTCGATCTCTCGCGGCGCAAGCCCGGCCCGTTTGACGGTCCTGACCCTCTTGAACGAAGTAGTCGCCGCACGGTTGCGAAGCAGCACACGCATCTGCGTACTGACGTGAAGTACCTTGCCGGAAAGGTGCCACGACAGCGGATGACCCTTGAGGGCAATCGAGTTGAGAGTCAGGTCCAGAAGTTTATCGAATTTCAGATTCCGGGCCTTCAGTGTTACCGGCGTGGTCTTTTTTATCCCGACGGCCTTCAGGGCGTTCCAGTCGGCATCGATGGTCAGGCCCGACAGCTTGCTGTAGTAACGCAGCACGCGCATCAGCGGCATCTTGGCCAGGGACACGCTGGATATCTGCCTGAAAAGCGGCCTCGTGGGACGCGGGGACTTCTTCTTCGGGGCCGGGGCGGTCGTTACAGTATCGCCCGGACAAGACGCCGCTGCCAATACCAGAATCATCAACGCCGGAATCGCCTTTGTGAATCGCATGGTAAGTCTCCTGCATGTCAGGTTGCAAAACCCGCTGTATTCAACAGCACCGTTGGAGGTAAAGGTATGTATGAATCCTCACACGGCATGCCCGGTGCTGTATATATTATATCGTTTATAATATCGTCGATAAACCCCTGTAACAGGAAAATTTTATGTAGCATTACTCGCCGCCGACGCGGAAGGAATCCATGGCGCTCGACAGCCCACACGTAGCTACGTGTGGGCTGTAACGGTGTTGGGATGCTTCACTCGACATAATAAGAGAATGTCGAATATTGAATGCGGAATTACGAATTTCGAAGTAAAAACACTGTAACAATTCAGCAATTTGCAACTGTTAGCCCCGGCAGGGGCGCCTTTCTTAGCCACGGGCGGAAGCCCGTGGAATAGGAGCCTGACGAATGCAAGCCCCATCGGGGCGCCTTTGGCGTTGTTTACATTATGGTCTGCGGATGTCAAGACGCCCCTAACGGGGCTTGCATTTGTCAGTGATTCCTTTTCCACGGGCTTGAGTCCCCAAACGACCAAAAGGTCGTTTGGGGACTCAAGCCCGTGGCTAAGAAAGACGCCGCTGACGCGGCTGAGCCCGGTCGAAGCCTGACGCGGCTAAAAAGATGACTTTCCAGATAGAGCTTAGTCCAGATGAAGCGTTCCGATGATTTCCGTAACGCTTCGGCAGGAGTGGGCCTCGAGATATTCGGCGATGCCGTCGCGGATTTCGGTCAGGCAGGACGGGTTGATGAAAAGGGCGGTTCCGACCGCCAGGGCTGTCGCGCCGGCCAGGAGGAACTCGATCGCGTCGCGGGCGGACTGGATGCCGCCCATGCCGATTATCGGCACGCCGGCTTCCCGAGCCACCTCCGTCCAGACACGATGAACCATATAGACGGCGATGGGCCTGATGGCCGGTCCCGACAGGCCGCCGGTGCGGTTTGCAAGGACAGGTCGGCGAGTTTCGATATCGACGGCCATTGCGGTAAAGGTATTCACCAGCGACAGGGCGTCTGCGCCGGCATCGACGGCGGCGCGGGCGGTAACGGCGATGTCCGTAACGTTCGGGGAGAGTTTGACAATCAGTATCTTTTTTTTACACGCCTTCCGCGCCGCCGCCGTGATTCCGACAACCTGTTGGCGGTCCGTACCGAACTGGATACCGCCTTCGGAGACATTCGGGCAGGAGATGTTCAACTCCACGCCGGAGACGGCCTCAACTTCATCAAGCCGCTCAATCACAGCCACGTATTCGTTAATACTCGCCCCGGCTACATTGACAAACACCGGCAGGCCAAGCCGCTCCAGCAGCGGAATCTTCTCGGTCAGGAAGGCCTCCAGCCCGATGTTGGCCAGTCCGATGGCGTTGAGCAATCCGGCGCGGGTCTCTACGATTCGCTGATAATCGTTTCCGGCGCGGGGTTCGAGCGTGATGCTCTTTGTAACGAACGCGCCCAATCGGCTCATATCAACGAATTCGGCGCACTCGTCGGCGTATCCGCTCGTACCCGAGGCCGTCATCATCGGATTGGACAATTTGACGCCCGCTATGTTTACGCTTAAGTCAACCATTCGTAATTAGTCCACGAATTGCACGAATTGCACGAATATTTAAAAAATCCGCAATCCGCCCTTCAACTTCGCTCAGGGCAGGCAATCTATAATCGACATTATTCCCATATCAATTCTCCGGCGTCAAACACCGGTCCGTCTTTACATACCAGTTTGAACATCCATCCCGGCGGCGAGTCGGTCTTTACCTTAATTGCACATCCCTGGCATAGCCCCATTCCGCAGGCCATGTGGCGTTCCATCGCCAGTTGACATTCTATCCCGGCCGGCGTGCAAATGTCTGCAACGGCCTTCATCATCGGTTCAGGCCCGCAGGTATAGACGACCAGTGGTTTGTCATGCTTATTTTTTTGGGTGTCTGACCGCAAGGAGCATGGCCACCCGCTTCGC
The DNA here is from genome assembly GCA_030673005.1 of Planctomycetales bacterium. Lineage (GTDB taxonomy): Bacteria > Planctomycetota > Phycisphaerae > SM23-33 > SM23-33 > DAOVFI01. The sequence continues at coordinate 320 of DAOVFI010000207.1, read as the reverse complement.
GTGAGGCCATGGCACCCATCGAATTCCAAGGCGGGTTTTTTCTGCTCAAGCCATTGAACGAAAGCTTCGTGTACCATGCCGGTATATCCGAGTGAACCATCGTCTGTGGTTATTGCGAAAGTGCCTTTTTGTTCCTCGGTCAGAGGCAATGCCGATGCCGTCCGCGCGCCCGCGAAGGTCGTTACGCTCCTGCCGGCTGCCGACAGCGATTCGGCGAGGTATATCATCGGTCCGATACCCGTTCCGCCGCCGATAACGACGGCCGGCGACTTATTTTCGCGGATATCAAAACCGTTTCCAAGCGGGCCGAGCAGGTCAAT
>DAOVFI010000724.1 GCA_030673005.1 Planctomycetales bacterium | reverse complement strand
CCCTGGGCCTGGAACCGATACCGCCGGAACTCCGCGAAGATCGCGGCGAACTGGCTGCGGCGGCCGAGGGGAAACTACCGAAACTCATCCGCGCCGAAGACATCCGCGGCGACCTGCACATGCACACGTCGGCCTCGGACGGTGCGAACACCATCGAGGAGATGATCGACGCCTGCCGGGCGATGGGCTATCAGTACATGGCCATTACCGACCATTCCAAGAGCCAGGTCCAGGCAAACGGTCTTGACGAGGACCGGTTGGCCCGGCACGTCGCCGCCATCCGGACGGCGGCGAAGAAGTACAAGGACATCCTCGTCCTTGCCGGTATCGAGGTGGACATTTTTAAGGATGGGACGTTGGATTTTTCCAACGACGTACTGGCGGAGCTGGATTTCGTAACGGCCTCGCCGCACTCGGCCCTTTCAATGAAGCGGGATGAGGCTACACGTCGTCTGATTAAGGCTATCGAAAACCCCTTCGTCCACGCAATCGGGCATCCGACCGGGCGATTGATAAACAAACGTGCGGGAATGGAAATTGACATCGCCAAGGTCGCCCGGGCCGCCGCCGCTAACGATACTGCCCTGGAGATAAACGCCCATCCCTGGCGGCTGGACCTTCGGGACGTTCACGTCCGCGCCGCAATCGCCGCCGGGGCGAAACTGATAATCTGCACCGACGCCCACAGCGCGGCAGGGGGATCCGACCTGTCGCTTATGCGTTTCGGCGTAGCCACCGCCCGCCGAGGGTGGGCAAGCCCAACCGACGTAATAAATACCCGCACACCCGACGCCTTGAAAAAGTGGCTGAAACGGTAACAGTTGCCGATTGGCAATTTCCAATTGAGTAAAAAATGTAGCCCTGACATTCTATCAATTGGAAATCGGAAATTGAAAATTGAAAATTGTTAAGAGAGGTGAAGGTTTAATTCCAGCAGGACAACGCGGGTTAATACATACAGGTAACAAATTGAATGTCGAATGACGAACGCAGAACCTGCCTGCCGGTCTTCGACCCTGAGGCTCAGACCCGAAGGGCAGGCAGGTGTCGAATTTCGAAGTAAAAACACAAAATGTTCGTCGAGCCACCTTATGACAAGTGGTTTTTTTACTTCGAAATTCAAAATTCCGCGT
>DAOVFI010000471.1 GCA_030673005.1 Planctomycetales bacterium | reverse complement strand
CCGTACCACCTCGGCGGAATGCCGGATAAGACGATCAGCGACGAACTGATTACCAGCGCGGCCAGGACAAGGGCGAAGACGATGCGGTTACTTATCTGATCGTGCGTCCTGAGCATCGGCCCGAGGCCTTTGTGCTCGAACTCGACGTGAATCCGCCCGCGCTTGATCTGGGCGAGGATATCCCTGATATCACCCGGCAGGTCCCGCAGCAGATGCCCCATATCGATCCCGGAGCGGTAGAGGTTCTTTGCCATCGCCCGCGGGCTGAATCGTTCGGCAATAATCTTCCGTGCGAACGGTTCGGTGTTTTTGACCATGTCGAAATCGGGCCAAAGTCGCCGCCCGTTGCCTTCGGACGTGGCCAGAGCCTTGGTCAGCAGGTAGAAATCCGGGACGATTCTCAGCCTGTGCTTTACGAATAACTGGACGAGTTGCGTGATGAGTTCGCCCATGTTAATGTCCTTGAGCGGGCGATAGAAATGCTGCTCGATGAAATCGGCTACGTCCCCTTCGAGTCTTTCTGCCGCACCGGCCTCGTCGTCGTTCGAGAGTTTGAGAACCGCCTTTGTTATCTGCTTTTCGTCCCGCCGGACGATGCCGATAACCAGGTCGGCGAGGTTTTCCTTGTGCCGCGGCGGTATCGTTCCCATCATGCCGTAGTCGAGGTAGCAGATTACATTGTCCGGGAGGATCAGGATGTTGCCCGGATGCGGGTCGGCGTGAAAGAAGCCGTGCTCGAATATCTGTTCGAGGATCAGGTCCGCCCCCCTGCCGGCAATAAGTTCCAGATCGTATCCATTGTCCCTTAATGTCTGAAGGTCCGAAACCTTTACGCCCTCGACGAACTCCATTGTCAGGACCTTTTCGGTCGATAGTCGGCGAAAGACCTTCGGGACATGTATGACTTCGTTTGACTGGAAGTTCCTGTCGAATCGCTCGATATGACCGGCCTCGACGCTGAAATCCAGTTCCTTGCGTATTGTACGTGCGAATTCCCGGACGATCCCGACGGGGTGAACCGCCTCCATGCCGTGAAGATGCTTTTCCATCAAGGCGGCAATCTCGAGCATTATCTCAAGATCGACCTCTATCGTCCGGTGTATTCCGGGACGCTGGATCTTCACCGCCACTACTTCACCGTCCGGAAGGACGGCCCGATGCACCTGGGCGATGGACGCCGACGCCACGGGGGTACTGTCGAACTCCTTGAAGAGGTTTTTGAGTGAATCGCCAAGTTCGGCCTCGACAATCTGCCTGGCCTGGGTGAAGGGGAAGGGGCGGACCGTATCCTGGAGTTTTTCCAGTTCGGCGCAGAGTTCCTGCGGGATCATGTCCGGGCGGGTGCCGGCGACCTGTCCGAGTTTGACGAAGGACGGACCAAGTTCCTCCATGGCCATCCGTATCCGCTCCCACCGTGTCGGAGGGACAGCTTGAACAGCTTGTCCCGAGCCGTCTTGAGGGGGCTGCCGTTTGCCTAAACCCAAACGTCGGCGCAGGCCAAGGGTTACCATCAGGTCGCCGAACCCGTGTTTAAGCAGGACCGAAACGATCTGACGGTATCGGTTGAGGTGGCGGTACTGCCGGCCGATAAAACCCAGTCCGCGAATCGGCATTTATATCTCCGTTGGGACCTATGAAAAACGGGCCTCTCCGTGGCATGGGCGCCTGCCTACCGGCAGGTAGGTCTCGCCCATGCCACGAGACGTCCCCGTTACTTTTTCTTCCCGGCCCGTTCCAGTTTGGCGATACGGGCTTCGAGGCGGTCCAGGTCTTCCTTCGCCGGCAGGTGCATCCTGTGAAGCGACTGCTCCAGCCACTTCTCGACCTGCGTCTGGAGGTCTTTCCTGGCCTTGGTGGACTTCTTTACCATGTTTTCGGCCAGTTCGCGCGCCTCGGTTTCCGACAATTTTCCCTTTTCGGCAAGTTCCTTTGCGACCTCGTCGATCTTTTCGCCCGCCATCGCCGCCAGACCCACGCCGACCAGAAACGCCTTGTTGATTACCTCGAACACGATAATCTCCTTTCATTCTGTAGTTTATGAATTCATGCACCAACGCTTACCTGCCGACAGACAGGAGTTCCCGCCGTCGTATGTAGCGATTGTTCCATACCGTACCGCTCAGCCGATTATAGTCTCTCCCGTATTCAATCATACCACAATGATATTCCGAATCCTCCAGTGC